>JAZLCC010000036.1:0-2234 GCA_045614065.1 Eubacteriales bacterium
CTCGTTGACGATATCCATAGGATGTCTATCGTCGGTAACAAGCAAGCAACGCCTATTGTAGGGCTCGTCAAACAACGGCAAAAGCGCCTCAAGATTACGCGCGGCTGTTCCTTGCCGTATCATGATCCATTGACCCTTAGATAGCTTTTCACGAGCCTCTTCAAGGCTTGAGCACTCGTGATCGCTTTGAATACCGGCAGAAATATATTTATCAAGCTCTTTGCCCGAAAGCATCGGAGCATGACCGTCAATAATGCGCCCGTTTTCAAGCGCATCCTTAACCTTTTGCATAACAGCAACGTCGCCGTAAATTACGCCGGGATAATTCATCATTTCAGCAAGTCCGAGGACTCTTTTCTCGTTGTAAAAGCTTTTCAAAGCATCCGCATCAAGATCTGCACCCGTTTCGTCAAATGACGTTGCGGGGACGCAGGACGGAAGATTAAAATAAACGTTAAGCGGCAGACCTTCACTTGCCTCAAGCATATAGCGTATGCCGTCAGCACCGCAAACGTTAGCGATCTCGTGAGGATCGGCAACGATCGTTCCCGTTCCGCGAGGGATGCATATTTTTGCAAGCTCCGACGGTGTAAGCATAGTGCTCTCAATATGAATATGGCCGTCAATAAACGCGGGAACAATAAATTTTCCGCTTACGTCGATAGCTTCATCTGCATCTGTGTCGTCATATTTGCCAACACCTATTATTTTTGAATCTTCAATCAGTACGTCGGCTCTTTCAACGGTATCGGTAAAAACATTTACGATACTGCCGTTTTTAAATAATTTTTTCATATAAACCTCAAGCGTGTTGGTTATAATTCATCAAAAAATGCTTCCCCTAAATTAAAGGAGAAGCATTTTGTCTTCTTTCGCGCGGGGGAAATTTATTAAATTGCATCTCGCCTCGCACAGCGAAGCGGTTGACGGAAGGAGTCTTACGGCATAAAGATATTGAATTTTATTATGCACGCGTACTCCTCCACCCGTCTTCGACGGGAGCCCCCTCGCGGAGGGAGCCTTATGTCGTTGTGCGCTAAAATAATTTAAACTTAACGTTGTTCTTTGACAACGTATTCTATATATCGACAAACATCGGTAAAACGAGTGTCAATTTGAACGTTTGTAAATCTTACAACTCGCAACCCATATCCCTCAAGAATTTCGGTTCTAAACTCGTCTTTTAATGCTCCTGTTTCGGTTGAATGTTGTGAACCATCTATTTCAATAATCAACTTTGCTTCATGACAATAAAAATCGGCAATGAAATTATCTATTGCTTTTTGTCTTTGAAATTTAGGAACATATTTTGAGAGAAATTCATACCACAAACGTTTTTCTTGCGGTGTTGAGTTTTTTCTCAAATTTTTAGCAAGCACGATATTGTTACCATTGTATTTTATCATTGTTAAACCTGCGTTCATCATAAAGATGCGTTTTAATTTATTTGGCGCAATGTAACCAGAGCCTCCCTTTCAAGGGAGGTGGCAACCCGAGCGAGTTTTACGAGCGAAGCGGTTGACGGAAGGAGTCCTTTTACGTAAAGATATTAACTCACTTCCCCTTTTTATTGCGGGATGCGGCTTCTTTTTTGAGCTGTGCTATTTGCGCCTCGATATCCTCGGCGGTGAGGGCGGATCTATTTTCTTCCCTTGAATCGCCCTTGAGAGCGGCGATCTCACTTCTTATTTTGTCGATATCCTTATTCTCCGACTCCTTTTCCTTCTTAGCGGAAAGCATGAATAGGAGCGCCGCAATTATTAAGATAATAACACTGACGACGGGAGATTTTACAACTCTGATAATGGGTCCTACGTTATCAAATTTCTTTACGACCTTACCGTAAATATATATTTCCTTTAGCGGAAGATCATCCACAGCGTTACTGGGAAGATCGCCCTTTGTAACAAAGTCGCCGTTCTCGTTGACGTCAACTATTCGGTGAGTAACCACCATACTGCCGTCTTGGAAAGCAACGATATCACCAATCTCGTATTTATCCTGCGGAACTATAACAACTACGTCGCCCGTTTCGAAGGTCGGGTACATACTGTCGGAGAGCACCTCGGCAACACCAAAGCCCAACGGCATCGGTAGCTCACTGCCCATCATCATTTCATTATTCCAAGTGTAAATTCCAAAGCCGATAATAACGCTTATGATCACTATAAGAATTACTTTAACAATTAAAAATCTTTTCTTTTTCATAAAGGGTACCTCGAAAATAGATCTTT
>JAZLCC010000037.1:0-7329 GCA_045614065.1 Eubacteriales bacterium
TCTTTAAAAGCTCGGGTGCCTTGCCGCCAACCGCCTCGCCGTCAAGCTCGGTTGCAACTATGCAGAAGTTGGAGCTTGAGCTAAGCAATATTTCGTCGGCGGAGCGCAAAAAGTCGAGCGAGTAGGGCTCTTCCTTTACGGGAATGCCAAGCATTACGCAGACTTTGATAATGTTCCTTCTTGCAATGCCGGGGAGAATAAGGTTGTCAAGCGGTGCGGTGTAAAGCACGCCATCCTTAATGCAGTGAACGTTTGAGTGCGCACCCTCGGTAACACGGTTCTTTATGCCGTTTGCCTCGGTGCGGTATTGCACACATTCCTCGGCGCCAAGCTTGTTTGCCTTCTCCGATGCGAGAACGTTAGGGAGCAAGCAAAGGGTTTTTATATTGCACATAAGAAAACGTATATCCTCAACGGATATTACCTTCATTCTGCGGTAAACGTCTGCAAGCTTACGGGGGGTAACGGTTATCCAAAGGCGAGCGGGACAATCGGGAAAGTTGTGGTTTCTCGGAACCTCTGCGCCACGGGTCAACTGCCAGTAAAGCAACGCCTCGTTATCGGTGTTGCTAACGTCAACCTTTAACACCATTTCGCAAAGAAGCTTTTTAAGCTCCTCTTTGGTGTAGGGAATCTCAATTTCAACAAATGCGGCAGAATTAAAAAAACGATCTACGTGCTCGTCAAGGCAGTAGATAACTCCGTTTCTAACTGCGGTCGCCTCATAAACACCATCACCAAACCAACAAACACGGTCGGTCATGGGAATGGTTATATTTTCAATAATATCATATTTGCCGTTGTAATATCCAAGATTTTTTAAAAGTTCAGCCATATACATACCTCTCTTTTGATTGTCATTATATTTATTATATGCAAGCTATAAAAATATGTCAAGTATTTAATAAAAGTTATCGCTAAAAGATTGACTTTTTTCTATTTTTGGTTTATCATAGATAGGTAGAATACGTATTTTAGGAGTGATTTGATAATGAGAATGCCTGAATTTTTAGAAAAAGATATACCTTGTCTTGCCTTGGAGCTTCCCGAAGAGATAAAAAAATACAGGGATGCTTATGATTTTGACGGCGAGATATCTGCAATAGACGCGATGCTAAACGGTCTTGATAAGCAGAGCGACGAAGCGAAGCGACTTGTGTTCGAGCGCATTATCGCAAACGGACTTAAGAACGATTACCACATTGACGAGCAAGCCTTGCTTGAAATGATACGGGAGAAGTTTCCTCTTTGCACGCTTGAAACGCTTAAGAAGCTTACCCAAATGAACTATGCCGACCATATCGTAAAGAATGGAAAGGTGTATTACCAAAACGACGTAAAGAGAAATCTTTTTGGCGCGGGCAGAGTATTCCTTGAAAATCTTGACGAGCAGGGAAATATGCTTCCTTATGAGCCTCGCCCCGATAAATTCAGAAACGAAGCCTTTATGGCGCTTAAGGAGCAGGGCACGCGTGCTTTCCGCTTTACCGTTAAAATGAAGCTTCAGGTAAAAGAGGAGTTTGAACGTGTTGGTGAGGAGATAACTGTTCATATACCTTATCCCGCAATCTGCGATTGTCAGCCCTACAGTGAGCTTATCGAATCCTCGCATCCCGTCTATATTTCAAAGGCGGGCCATAGAACGGCGTGCATCAAGACGGTGCTAAAGAAGGACGAGGAGTTCTTTGTTACCTTTAAGTTTGACAGAGTTGTTAAGTATATCGACGTTGATTACGATAACGTATCAAGCGAGCAACCGAGCTTTTACACCGATGAGCTTTTGCCGCATATTCGTTTTACTCCCTACATGGTTGAGCTTGCACATAAAATAAAGGGTGATGAAACCAATCCCTTGAAGATAGCTCGCAGGGTTTACGATTGCATTACCGAAAATTTGAATTATAGCCTTCTCCGCGACTATCTTTACATTGAAAATATACCCGAGTACGTATTAAAAAACGGCAAGGGTGATTGCGGAGCGCAGGCACTCACGTTTATCACACTTTGCCGAATTTTAAAGGTTCCCGCAAGATGGGAGTCGGGATGCAGAGTAGGACCTAATATAAACGGTATTCACGATTGGGCGCAGATATACGTAGCACCGTACGGTTGGATACCTGTTGATCTAACCGATGGCGGCGGCGCACGTCGTAATCTTGATAGTCTTAAGAGGGAATATTCCTTTGGAAATATAGACCCCTTTAGAATGACCGCCTGCAACGATTATCAAATGCAGTTTGATCCGCCTAAGAAATTTATGCGTTGCGACCCATATGATAATCAGCTTGGCGAGGCAGAGTATAATGATTACGGCCTCGGCTTTGGAACTATGATAAGGGGTAAGGACGTAATTGACGTTGAGGACGTTAGCGATCTTTACCGTTAAAGCGGTATGCGTTTTGCGCGTTTATTATTGGCAAACACTCGTTGCCCGCAACAATAAAGTGCTCCATAAGCGTAATGCCTAATGATTCAAGCATAAGTCTTATGCGGTTTGTTGCGTGAATATCCTCACCCGAGGGAAATGCCTTGCCGTTTGGATGATTGTGAACGAGAATTGCGCTGACTGCGTTGCTTGAAAGCGCGCACGAGGTTATTTTGCGGAGTGATAGCGTATGCTCCAACGAGAATCCCTCGCCTATCTTCTCACAGGTGATAAGCCTTTTGGAGTTATCAAACAAGAGAATATAGGATATTTCGTTTTCGGTGCCAATAAAAAGGTTTTTGAGAAAAGAGCTTAGAGTGATGGGCGATTTTAGAAGCCCATCACTTTTTGTATCCGAATTGCCGTAGCGCAAAACGAGTGCGGCAATAGCTTTTATATAAAGCGCTGAGTTTGGGCCAATATCGTCAACGTCGCAAAGAGCCTCAATGCTTGCGTCAAGAACGCCCTTTATCGAGCCAAATCTGTTAAGGAGCTTGTGCGCCGTTTCGTTTGTGTTCTTTCTTGGTATGGCGTAAAAGAGAATAAGCTCTAAAAGCTCGTGATCCTCAAAGCTCTCGGGCGAGCTTAGAAATCTGTTTTTAAAGCGCTCTCTGTGTCCATCGTGAGTCATTTGCAAAAACCTCTGTGATTAAAAAATGATTTGTATTATGATAATTATATCATACGGCGAGGGCTTAGTCAAGATGAGCGTATTGACAAGGATCATTAGCGGTGATATAATTTTTATATAAAATAAATAGCTTAAGGAGTGAAAAATGAAGCTTCTTTTTGTTTTTACGGGCGGAACTATCGGTAGTACGCAAAGCGACAACGTGATATCCTTGGATGGCGAAAAGTCTTACAAGATAATCAATGCTTATTCAAATAAATACGGCATAGATTTTGAGTATGACATATTTGAGCCATATTGTGAGCTTAGCGAGAATAATACGGGATGGCATATAAAACGCCTTGTTGAATGTGCAAAGGAAAATATAGATAAGGATTATGACGGAATTGTTGTTACTCACGGAAGTGATACCTTGCAGTATTCCTCGGCGGCACTTGGATATTGCCTTGGTTTATATTGTGCACCCGTTTGCATAGTGGCGTCTAATGCTCCGATAGAAAATAAGGAGTCCAACGCTCTTGAAAATCTGCACGGAGCCATAACGTTTATTAGAAATAAATACGGCAGAGGAGTATTCACGGTTTACAAAAATGCAAAGGAAAATTGTGTAAATGTTCACCGCGCTACTCGCCTGATAGGTCCAAAGGCGTACTCCGATGAGCTTTCAAGTGCGTTTGAATGCGTTTACGGAAAATTTGACGAGAGCTTTAGCTTTTTGAAAAATGCCGAATATTTTGAGAAAGCCGATGAGATAAAGCCGTTTGACGTATCTCTGCTTGGCGATAATAGCCGAGAGATATTGATGCTCGCATCTTATGCGGGAATGATATATCCCGAAATACCCGAGGGAGTTAAGTATATTTTGCTTAATACCTACCATTCGGGAACTCTTAACGTAAGGTCGGTACAAACCGTGCGGTTTTTGCAAAAAGCAAGGGAACGTGGAATTCGAGTTTTTGCAACGGGAGTATCCGATGGCGCACAGTATGCAAGCGCCGAGGAATATTCTACGCTTGGAATCGAACCGATATTGTCGCTCTCGCCGATATCGGCGTACGTAAAGCTCTGGCTTGGCGGAGTGGAGAATATCAAGCATTCTCTTTGCGGAGATATAATTTGAATATTGATATAAAAAAACAGCTCGATGCGTGTTATCGGTTAATGATATCACGTTAAATTCGAGCTGTTGTTTTCTTTTTGAATTATTGATTTGCCTATAATATTTTCGGGGTCAACCAAAACCTCGCCAATGGAGCAAATAAGATTCATTCCATTGTCGCAGAGAAGTGAGGTTGAGCCTGCCTTGCCGATAATGTCGCCTTTCTTTACGGTGTCGCCAAGAGAAACGTTTACGTCGGAAAGTCCGCAATACCAAGTGCAAAGACCGAGCCCATGGTCAACAATGACGTATCTGCCGAGAAGCTCGGATGTGCCAACCTGCATTATGCGTCCTGCGCCAATGCTTAAAATCGACGTACCGCCGATATCCTCTGCTGAGTAGCTGTTGGCAAGAAGATCGAAGGAATCGTTGATAACCGTGTTGTAGCCAAGATCTTTTTTAAAGCCGTAATCGGTGGGGGAGATGAACTCACCCTCAAAAAGTTTAAGCCCCTTGCTTGTGTCCTTGAGCGAGAATACTATTCTTGAAAATTCCGCTTTTTGAGCACTTGTTAAGCTAACATCGCTAAATTTCTCGCTATCCGCTTGAACGGCTTTCGGAGCATTAAGCTTTAATGAAAAGTCAGCTCTTGAAATTCCGCAGGAAAGAGAAAAATTAAATGTCATATCGGGTATTCCCGCAGGAACGGGCAGAAGTGCGTATGCTATCGACGCCTCCTTTGAGAATATAGGCTTGTAATTATAAAGAGCATCGAGAGCCTTGTAGGTCTTAGAGCTCTTTTCTAAAAGAGTTGCAGTTTTGTGTGATTCGGGAATAGAGGGGGTATAGGTTATTGAATTTATGTCTTCAACGTTGCTTATTGAAACGATTATAAATTCTCCGCCAAAGGCTTCGCTTTGGCTAAGTGTGAATATCGATGGCTCGGAGCAGAGAACGTTAAATTCATATCGCTGAGCTCCGAATGACCTCTCTGTTTTGTCAGCTTCCCATTCCGCATCGATTCTAACAAAAAGCTTGTCGCCCTCGGATGCATTGAATTTTGCAAGCTCATCAAGAGAGGTGAAGGTGTGTATCTCCTCGCTTGCTCCGAGAACGGTTATGTTGCAAGTAGTGGGCTTTCGTGAAAATTCAAGATCGATAGCTCCTGCCACGCGGTATTCCAAACGATCGTCGGATATGTTATAGTTACCCGAGAAGGCCTCGTCGCCGTTCTTTCTCAAATAGTTCCATTCAACCTCGTATGGAATAATGCTTGCTTGGCTTGCGGTGTAGAGAGTAGGGGGGACGGAATCAAGATAGATCTTTTCACCAAATTGAGAATTTAAAAGTTCGTCGTAGACTTTGGGGTTTGGTGAGTAGAAGCTTCCGCTTTGATCTTCAATGTAACTGCTCGCAACGTCTTCCTCAAAGTAGCATTTGTAGGTAGATTTTTCGTTTCCGTAGGTTACGTTAAAGCTGAGAGTCTGCTTTTTTGCAAATTCGGTAGGCTTTTGCGTGCGCACCTTGGTTTTTGAAAGATCGTAAAGTATCTTTGCAAGCTGTGATGCCTCAATAATATCCTCTTGCGTTTCTTCGATTGCAATAAGATTTCCGCTTGAGTCGTATAGCTCAACCGAAATGTCAACCGCCTCGACCTTCGGGGTCTCTTCAATTAGATACATATATGCAAACGCAATAGTAATCGGTAGGAGAAGTGTTAAAAGACATATAACGATAAGCCAAGCAAATTTCTTGAACAATTTTTTCGCATGAAGCTTTTGCCATAGTGATAGCAAAAACTCTTTAATATCGTTAAGCACAATAACACCTCCTTTTCGTTTGTGTAATACATTATAATATTATAGCATATTTTCGACAAAAAAGCAAGTATTAAAAAAAGAGTGCCTCAAATCTATATTCAAGGCACCCTTATGTAAATGCGAGTATAAATTTTATTGAGCCTTTGCTTCGTACTTTATTCCATAGCTCTGGGCGTATTTCATTGCAAAGGAATCCTTTTCACATTCTATGGTAAAGGATTTTGGAGTGCCGTCGAATGCGCCGTAGCCGATGCTCGTTACGCTTGGCGGTATAGAAATGAATGAAAGAGCAGAGCAACCCTTGAAGGCGAACCAGTCGAGGCTTTCGATTCCATCGGAAAGAACGATTCTTTTTACCGTTGTTGAGCTGAGTGCATAACTGCTAATGGCGACAACTGCGTGTCCGTCTATAACAGAGGGGATGACGATGCTCTCACCGTCGGTGTTTATTTTTGTTATGGTTGCTTTGTATCCGTCAAGAGTGTAGTCGAAAACACGGGGCTCCTCAATTTCACTTTCGGTTTCTTTTTCGGTTTCCTTTGCTTTTTCCTTCAAGCTTTCAAGCTCTGCCTTTAAAAGCGAGATTTCCTTTTTGCGCTCTGTCTCGGATAGCTGTTGAGTTTGCAAAAGGGAAATTATTTGAGCTTCAAGCTCCTTAATTCTTGCATCGGTCGAGCTTTCGGATTCGGCAGAGCTTTCTTTGCTCGCTTCGTTGTTGCCTTTCATGTAGGAGCAAGAGCTTAGGGTAGATGCAATGCAGATGATTAAAGATAAAATAATAATGAATGGCTTCGTTTTTTTAGTGTTCATTTCGTGCGCCTCCTTTGTGAAGATAATGATAGCATATATGAGGGCGCAAAACCAAGTGAAAAAAGTCGAAATAAAAAAATAAAAAAATTTCAAAAAAGGTATTGACAAACAAAAACAAATGTAGTACAATAAATAAGCGCCAATTCGGGCCAGTAGCTCAGTTGGTTAGAGCAACCGGCTCATAACCGGTTGGTCCGGGGTTCGAGTCCCTGCTGGCCCACCACCGATTTTTTCGTCGGTCGAAGCCTCGAAGGCTGCGCAAAAAAAATAAAAAAGTTTTTTAAAAAACTTTTCAAAAAGGTATTGACAACGGATAAACGTTGTGGTATACTATCAAAGTCGTCGCCGAGAGGGACGGCAAAACGGTCATTGAAAATTGAACAACAAGAGATAAGTACAAAGCAAAAAGCAAGTGCAAATCTCGTCTTAAAGAGTTATATATACTCAACAAAGTAAAAGAAGCTAAGATAAAATAGCTCGAAAGGTTATAACTCAGCGAAGCTGAGATATGATATAAATTTTTCGAGAGTTTGATCCTGGCTCA
>JAZLCC010000038.1:0-11253 GCA_045614065.1 Eubacteriales bacterium
GACATTACCCCGGGGGCAATAAGCCTTCCAAACGGAGTGCTTTTTGCGTACTCCTCGTCGGTGTGGAGAGGGATGTTATCATAGTCTTTTGCAAAGGCTATCATTTTTTCTTTTTCGATAATCGCCGGCGCTATCTCGACAGTCATTCCAAGCTTTAAATCGTCGAAATACATTCTATTCTCCTTTGTTTAATATGACTTCCATATTAGTTTTTTGCGGAACCAAGCCTTGCGATTCATAGAATTTCATTGCCGATTTATTACAGCTCCAAACGTTGAGCGTAAGATTATAGCATCCGCTATCTTTTGCAAGCTGTACTGCCGCTTCGTAAAGCTCCTTTCCAATGTGTCTGCCGCGCAAAGCCTCATCAACGCAAAGGTCGTCTATATACAAGGTTTTGATATCGGTGAGAACCGAATGGTTTATATGCTGCAGGAATATGCAAAAGCAATATCCCATCACCTCATCGTTCTCGTCAACCGCAACGAGTATCGGTCGGCTTTCGTCCTTTAGGAGTATGCGCAATTCTTCGTTGGAATATTTCTTCCCCACGTTAAAAATATCGGGTCTGCCGTTATGGTGAACAAGGCAGACCTGCAATAAAAGGTCGCCTATTTTTGGAATATCCTTTTCAATTGCGCGTCGTATCATTTTTTTATCCTCGGATGCTTTGGAAAGTTTTTATTTATTATACCACGGTATTTAAAAAAATTCAATCGTTTTGCAAAATAAGGCGTTGATAAATGCAAATTAGCGCACAACGGAGAGTATTATTTACCGTGTTGATAGCTTTTTTAGCGTATATTTTGAAAAAATGCAGTAATAATTGGCAGAATATTTGGCTCGTATGTTGAGAATTATAATTTTAAATCGATAGTTATTTATAATTGGTTCATAAAAATTTAAAAAATATTCGACAATATTCGAAAAAAACTTGATTTTTTTTGTTTCTTGTGCTATAATAAGTTGTTAATATTGTGTTAACATCGCTAAAAAGCGACACTTTAGTTTTTTGTAATGAATATTGAGGAGTTTAGAAATGAAAAAGTTTGTTGTTTTGCCTGACGTAACCTGTGATCTTGCTGCGGACATCAGAGAATACTTCGGTTTGACCGATTATATCCGCGGATACGTTCATATTAACGATGAGAGCATTAGAACTACTCTCGATTGGGAGAACGTTACACGCGAAGGCTTTTACAAAACTCTCGCCAACAAAAAGAACGTAGTAAGCTCGGCTGCGGCAAGCCCCGAGGAATATTACCAAACGTTTAAAAAGTACGTTGACGACGGATATGACGTTTTGAGCATGTCTATTTCTTCAAAGATAAGCGCTACCTACAATATAGCTGTTTCTGCGGCAAAGCGCGTTAAGGATGAAAATCCCGATTGCAATATCTATTGCTTCGACTCCTTGCGTATGTCGGGCTCGTTTGGCTTGTTGGTTGCTTATGCTTGTGAACTTCAGTCTAATGGCAAGAGCTTTGAAGAGGTTATCGAGTGGCTCGAGGCAAATAAGGCTCGCGTTCACCAGATGGGTCCTATCGACGATCTTACCTTCGTTGCAAGACGTGGACAGATATCTAAGGGTAAGGCGTTTATGGGTAATCTTGTTGGAATTAAGCCTATGGGCGACTCCAACGCAGATGGCTACGTAACCGTTTTGGCAAAGGTAAAGGGAATAAAGACGGCTTTGGATGCAACCGTTGCTTACGTTAAGAGCGTTGCTACCAATACCGAGAACGAGTATGCATTCATCGTACACAGCGATCGTGAAAAGTACGCATACGAGCTTAAGGAAAAGCTTGAGGCAAGCGTTAAGTTTAAGAAGGTATTCGTTGGCGACGTATTCAGCGGATGCGGAACCAATATAGGCCCCGGAATGGTTGGCGTATACTTCCTTGGCGAGCCCGTTTCTGAGGATCTCGCAGCAGAGAAGGAAGCATTGAACGCCGCTATCGGTAAATAATAAATTTTTTTAATTTTTTCAATAAAGGTAAAAAAACGATATGATTCAAAAAATAGATGGCTCGTGTTATATCGACTTGATGCATAGCGGAATTAAAAATCTTGAAAGATACCGCAGCATGCTTAACGATCTTAACGTATTCCCCGTGCCCGATGGCGATACGGGAACGAATATGGTAATGACCTTGCGTTGCGGTTATGACGCTATAAAAAATCAGGAAAATACCGTGTCCGATATCGCAGGAAGGTTCTCCTCTGCCGCAGTGTTTGGCGCAAGAGGCAACTCCGGAGTTATAGTTTCGCAGTTCTTTAAGGGCTTATCAGAGGCTCTTAAGGATATTGACGCCGCAACTCCCGATGATTTTGCAAATGCATTGCAGAACGGATGCAAGTTTGCTTACGCATCGGTGGCTCAGCCCGTAGAGGGAACTATGCTCACGGTTATTAAGGATGCATCTGCCGCGGTTATGAAGGAGCTTCCGCTTCAAAGCATAAATTCGGTAATAGATATATTTCTTTTAGAGGCAAGAGTTTCCTTGGCGCGCACACCCGACCTTCTTCCCATACTTAAGAAGGCGAGCGTTGTTGACAGCGGCGGAAGCGGTATAGTTTGCTTCTTCGAGGGTGTTCAAAAGCACTTGAACGGGGAAGAGATAGAGGTTTCAGAGGAAGCTTCGACGTCGAGTGAGTACGTTGATCTTTCACAGTTTAATAAGGATACCGATTTTAAGTACGGCTACTGCTGTGAGGGTTTGCTTCAGCTTAAGATAGACACGATTGATTTTGATGCCGACGGATTTAAAAAGACCTTGATGGAGCTTGGCGAATCGGTAGTATCCTCGCTTGAGCGTGATAAGGTAAAGCTTCACGTTCACGTAAAGCAGCTTGCTCCCTTGATGGAGTATTGCCAGAGATACGGCGAATTTCTAACTATCAAAATAGAGAATATGAGCGTTCAGAATCTTCAAAAGGAGAGCGCTGAAAAAGAGGTTAAGAAGTACCTTTACAACGAGGACCGCGAGCCCTCGGAAACTGCGGTGATTGCAGTTGCAACCAATCAGTATATGCAGGAGTGCTTCTTTAATATGGGAGCAGACGTTGTTATATTAAGCGATATAGCTCCTTCCTCGCAGGACTTTATGGATGCGTTTGAGATTGCGGCCGCCAAGAACGTTTTGGTGTTCCCCAACAGCGCAAACTCAATACTCAGTGCAATGCAGGCGGGAAGCCTTTACAAAAAGTCAAAGGTAACGGTTCTTAACAGCCGTTCTATTGCAGAGTGCTATGCGATACTTTCGATTTTGGACTTTGAGGGAACCGTTGACGAGGCTATAACTCTTGCAAACGATACACTCTCAAGCATCTATCAATTCTCGATCTATCAGGCGGTCAGAGACGTTAAATACGGTGATAGAAAGATAGATAAAAACGACTTCTTCGCGTTATCAAACAGTAAGATACTTGACGTAGAGGATACTCTTGAGGCAATAACTCTCCATACTATAGACGGAATCTTGAAAAAGCAGGATTATGAGGTAATAACCTTGTTCTACGGCAAATCTGTTTCTGATGAGTATATAGAGAGCTTGGTTGAAAAGCTTAACGAATTGGGCCACGACGCCGAATTTGCAACGGTTTCCACCTTTGAGACTCTTTACGATATTACGGTTACGTTCGAGTAATGTGGAGGGGTTATGAAAAAGATTACAAGTAAGAAAAAGCTTCTTTTATACGGATGCTCTGGAATGGGCGTAAATATGCTCACTCTTATGATAGGCTCTTATCTTTGCAGCGCGCTTTTGGTAGGTGGCTTTGATGAGCATATCGAATCCTGGACTTATCTTAACAAGGACTTGGTCGTTGCGGGACTTTGGGCGGTTTTGGTGTTCTTTGCTAAGGCGCTCGACGGCTTGATAGACCTTCCGTTGTCTACCTTGGCGGATAAAATGCATTCAAAGCTCGGACGCAGAAAGACGGCGTTGCTTATCGGCTTTATACCGATGATCGTTGCGTATTTGCTCTTCCTTGTGCCCTTGAATACAAGCGCTACCATACTTAACACCGTTTGGTTTGGCGTTTTGCTTTGCGTATTTTATTCCTTCTATACGCTGACCATGCTTACGTTTTACGCAACCTTCTCCGAGGTTTGCGATAGCGAGCAGGATATGGTATTCCTCTCAAACGTAAAATCGGTTTGCGACGTAGTTTACTTTATTTTGGGATTTGCTCTTATTCCCGTATTTGTTGGAATGGGTGTGAATATCAGAATAATTGCGCTTATATTCCTTCCTCTTTCCTTGACGATGATGATTCCTTTCTTCTTGCTTAAGGAAAACGGTGAGGATAAGGGAGAGGTTCGCTCTCTCACCTTAAAGACGGCGCTCTCCACTTCATTTAAGAACAAGCCCTTCATTATTTGGATGGTGGCTATGTTTATGATGAAGATAGGACTTGAGCTCTTCCTTGGCGGAATAAACGAGCTCTTCTCCTCAACGGGACTCGATATGACGATAGTTATGGCGTCCTCGTTTGTTCCCGTACCCTTTACCTTGATTCTTTATAATTACATAGTTAAGCGCAAGGGCTTGGGCTTTGCATTCAGATATATCCTTTCGATATTCTCGGTTGGTATGATCATAATGTTTGTTTGCACAAAGCTTTCGGATAGTCTTTCACCGTTCCAGCTTACGCTTATTGCAATATTCGGCGGAATTTTGGTTTCCTTTGCAATCGGAGCATTCTTCTCGGTTACCTACACTGTTCCCTCACACATCGCACAAAGAGAGAACGAGACGTCGGGAAAGAGCATTGCAAGTATGATATTTGCGGTGCAGGGACTCTTTGAGGGTATTGCATCGGGTATCGCTACGGGATTCATCCTTGTAACCTTAAAGGATTTCCAAATGATATCGATCCTTCCGCTTATCGTTGCGCTTTGCTGTATGATGGCGTTTGGATTTTCCTTTGTATTCCCCAAGACGATTGCGTTTATGGGTAAGGATAAGGAAAATGGTAAAGAATGATCTACAATATATTTCGTATTATCGGACTTGTAACGGGCTATCCCGCGCAGCTTATCTTTTTTAAGCGAAGGACCTTTTACGAGGACGGTGCAAAAAAGAAGAATTATAAGGGCGGAAAGCTTATCATTATGAATCACTTTAGCATAGTTGATTACATTATGACGTCCTTTATAGTATTTCCGAGAAAGCTTGTTGCGGTTTCGGCAGAATTTCCTTTTAAATATGCTATTGCAAGATTTGGAATGAAGTTTTTCGGCACTATTCAGTGCAACCGTGTAACTCGCAGTATGAGATTTATGGATGAGGCGGCCGCCGCTATCAAGGAAGGCAATCTTGTTCAGATATTTCCCGAGGGACAGAATACGCCCGACGGCAAGATACACGAGTTTAAAAAGAGCTATCTCGTTATAGCCTATCGCGCTAATGCGCCCATTATTCCTATGGTTACCGATGGAAATTACCACCTTTTCAAGAGGGCGAGCGTAATTATCGGAAAGGAAATAGACGTATCGGAGTTCTTTACACCCGGTCGTCGCACTCCCACGCGTGAGGAGCTTGAAAAAGCCAACGAGTACGTATTTAATAAGATACTCGAATTGCGTGAGGATCTTGAAAGAAGAAAAAAAGGAGAAATAAATGGCTGAGTTAATTACCAATCCCGTGTTTTGGATAGTTACGGGAATTGTTTCCTTTTTAGTTTGGGGAATCTCAACGATCGTGTTGATATGGCTCGTTTCCTCTTACAGCGTTTACGTTTCTACGCTTAGAAAGAAGAACGAGAATTCATGGACACGCGAGATTCCGCCCGACGTTGACCCACAGCAGATACCTATGCACGATATAGGACGTGTGTGGAGCGAGGAAAATATAGAAAAAAAGACTGACGTACATATAGTTAATGACGGCTTGAATCTCTACGGAGAATATTACGACTTTGGCAAAAAGAGATGCGCAGTTATCCTCTCGGGCAGAACCGAGTCCTTAAAATACGGATACTATTTTGCAATTCCTTATTCTAAGAATGATTGTAACATTCTCGTTATCGACCCAAGAGCTCACGGATTGAGCGAGGGTAAATTTAATACCGCAGGATATGAGGAGAGCAAGGACCTTATTGCGTGGCTTAAGTACACAAAGGAGACCTTCGGAGTTGAGTCCTTTATTCTTCACGGAATATGCATAGGCTCGGCAGGCGGAATGTTTGCTTTGAATTCTCCCGATTGCCCCGATTGCGTTGAGGCAATAGTTACCGAGGGAATGTTCCCGAATTTCGGAGAATCGATACTCAATCACTTGATAGAGTACAAGGCGCCCACGATAGGTATGATAACTCTTATCGATATGTGGATGAAGCATTATACGGGTCATTCCTTGAAATTTGGACCTATCGATATCATTGCAGATATCAAGACTCCCTTGCTTATGCTCCATAGTAAAGAGGACCTTTACTCGACTCCCGAGTATGCGCAAAAGCTTTACGACCTTTCGGGCTCTACGCACAAAAAGCTTGTTTGGTTTGACCACGGCAAGCATTCATACATCCGTATAAACAATACGGAGAAGTACGATGCGGCTATTACCGACTTTTTGGCGGAGCTTGATGCAATCAAGGAAGAAGAGCAGGCTAAAATTTCATAAATAAAAAAAGCACAGAATTCGCTCTGCATTCTTAGCGGAGAAATGATGGGCACAAAAATTTCGGCAGAGAATTTGTTTTCTCTGCCGTTTTTTTTCACGTTTTTTCTTTTTCGAAC
This sequence comes from Eubacteriales bacterium, assembly GCA_045614065.1. Taxonomy (GTDB): domain Bacteria; phylum Bacillota; class Clostridia; order Oscillospirales; family CAG-272; genus HGM12713. The sequence goes on from JAZLCC010000038.1 coordinate 6,746, forward strand.
GTCGAAAAAACTCGTACGGTTTTTTGTTTATACAATATATGAAAAAAACGGTATACCTTTTTGTGTATTATATCTCTTGATTTTTTCGGGAAAATATAGTACAATGATAGTGTGTAATTTTATGGTCATTTTTAGGAATGACTTATAAGCATAATAATTTATAAAGGAGAGTTTCAATCAATGGAACGCAAGGTAAGGAAAATCTTTATCAGAGCTTTATCGGCGGTGATCGCTGCAATTATGTTTGCAACCGTCGCTGTGCCGTGCTTGGCTATAGCCACTGGAGCAGGGGATTACGGAATGTCATCCCTCGAACCTACCTATAATCAGGCAACGACAACTACGAGAAAGTATACTTTTAATGATTCCGCGAAGTATGAGTATGCTGAGGCAATGCTCAAGGATCCCGCAAAATATAACGGATCGAAGAGCTTCAAGGAGATTTACGACATCTTTAAAAAAGAAATCCAAAACAACACTAACGGATACAGCTTTGGAACACCGAAGGATAGTATTGGTAGTGCTACCAGCGCATCTTGGCATGATTCGAGTTGGGACATCGATAAGAATCTTCCCGAGATTACCGAGGAGCATCCCCGTCTTCTCGTAACCAAGGATACTATTCCTACTATCAGAAAGTCTCTTGAAGAGGTTAACCCCACCAACGAGCGTTTTTTTGCGCTCCTTGATATGGACGTATATCAGCCGAGAGCACTTAATAGCGACGGTTCTCCCGCAGATACCGTTGTAAACGGTAAGGCGAACGGCGGTATCAATATGGGTAAGCTCGGCAAGGCGAAGAGCGACTATTTCGGCAGACCGGGTACTCATAACTACGATGGCTACTACCTTGAGGTTATTCAGGTAAAGGCTCTCGGCTACCTTATTGACGGACACGAGCTTTACGGTAAGCAGGCTATCCACTGCATGAAGCAGTTCTTGCGCACGCTTGATATCGAAATTATAAACAGTAACCAGGAGCGTGAGTTCGGTAACGTATTGCTCACCGTAGCTCTCGTTTACGACTGGTGCTATGATCTTCTTGACGATGAGGATAAGAAGCAGCTTATGGCAGGCGCTGAGAACAAGGTTTGTAGAATTACCAACGATTACGGCACAAGCTTCTCGGTAGGATTTCCTCCCACAAAGCTTGGTGCGGTATCGGGCCACGGCTCCGAGCGTCAGGTTCTCCGCGATATGCTCGCAGCATCTATTGCGTTCTATGATGAAAATCAATCTTGGTACAACTACATTGGTACTCTCGTTTACGAGCACTACGTTCCCGTAAGAAATTACTATTTCCGTTCGGGCATTTCACAGCAGGGCGTTGGTACCTACGTATCGGGACGACATATAGCGGATATGTTCTCGGCGTGGATAATGATGACCGCTACGGGCAGTCAGCCTTATGAAAATATTGATAAGACGGTTCGAAACTTCTTGGGATACGAGGTAGCCCCCGGTAAGATCTACACCGACGGTGACGGATCGGGTAACTATCAGAACGACCATGAGTTCAGAGCCTTGGCGTATATGACGGCATATATGTTTGAGGACGAGGCAATGCTTGCTTTGGCAAAGGATATGCTTCCCAATCAGGCATTTGGTGATGATAAGAGAATCGATATTACGATAGAGCTTCAGTCGGCTCTTTACGCAGCACTTACCGGTATGTCGGATATGACACCCGCTGAGAATAAATATGAGGGAATGCCTCTTATTCAGTATAACGGCTCACCCGTAGGTCAGTACATCACTCACGAGGCGTTTGGCGTTAACGATTCGGCAAGCGTATTTATGAAGATAAAGGAGCGTACAACCGCTAACCACGAGCACGCAGACGCAGGTAACTTTATGATCTACTATAAGGGTATGCTTACTGCGGACGGCGGTGTGTATAACGGATATTCCGGCGCTCATACACGATATTACCATCAGGCAACGGTATCGCATAACAGTGTGCTCGTTTACGACTCGTCAAAGGCGAACGTAAATTCCACCAATCTTGATACAAAGTGGTACTCGGGCGGTCAGATATGGCCTAACGAGGCGAAAAATTTGGCAGAGCTTAAGACCGAGACCTATCACACAGGTAACGTTCTTGGTAATCGCCACGGTTATTACGATGCGGCTATGACACAGCCTAAGTACGCATATATCAACGGTAACATAGTATATGCTTATCCCTCGGAAACCGTTGATAGCTTGGGTAGAAGAATGCTCACCGTTTACACGGGCGATGAGGACGTTCCAATGCTCTTCTTCGTTTACGATACTATCGGAGCGACTAAGGCAAGCTACGAGAAGAAGTCATTGCTTCAGATAACCTCTTCTAACGCTCCTACCATAGATTCTACAAATAAGACGGTTACAACCGTTAAGGATGGCGGTAAGCTTGTTCTCACCGTTATGTCTCCCGATACTAAGATCACAGGTCTTGGCGGAAGAGTTTACGGAACCGACGGCAAGTATATAGCCGCAAGCTCCAAGAACTATCTTATCAACGGTAAGCAGAACTCCACCACCAATGATTTCGATACCGGAGCTTGGGGACGTGTTGAAATTAGCGCAACGAACAATAGCAAGAGCTCTAAGATACTCAACGCTATGTACGTTACCGACGCTACCAACAGCAAGTCCTATTCCATGAAGCCCATTACCAACGTATCTACCTTGCAGAGCTCTCTGGGCGACTTTGAGGGTGCGGTATTCGAGGGTAAGATCGCCGCTGTATTTGCAAAGAAGGACGTTACCGGCGCAAGAACCGGTAAGGCTTCTTACATGAATAAGGGCGCTCACTCCTTTACCACCGAGGGTAACGGAACCATGCAGTACTACGTTGACGGCTTGGAGGCAGGCAACTGGCAGATAACCGTTAACGGTAAGTCCTACGGAACCGTTAACGCAAGCTACGGACTCCTCGTTTTCGAGGCTGAGGCAGGCCAGGTTGTTCTCACCAAGGAATCTGCTGAGGTAACCGCAAAGAAGACCGAGCTTATCAACGCTCTTGGAGCAAAGCTTGATTCTTCTGCTTACACCACCGCTTCCTATACCGAGTACACCAATGCGTACAACGCAATTGTAAACACTATCAACACCGCAAACGATTTGACCGCTCTCAACGCTATCGACGTAGCAAGCTTGAAGAGCGCGGCGGAGGCTAAGCTCGTAACCTTGGTTGATGCAAAGAAGGCAGAGCTTAAGTCGGCACTTGGATCAAAGAAATCCAATTCAAACGGAACCTATACAACAGATAGTTATAGTGCATATTCTACGGCTTACGACTCTATCTTGTCAAGCATTAACAGCGCAAGCACGATGACCGCTCTCGATGCTATTAACGTAGCAACCTTGAAGGCGGCTGCAGAGTCAAAGCTCGTTTCTTCTCTTGAAGATAAGAGAGCGGCTCTTAAGTCGGCTCTCGGAACGAAGAAGTCGAATTCAAGCGGAACCTACACAAGTGCTTCTTATTCGAAGTACTCTACGGCGTTTGATCAAATACTTGCCGACATCAACGGCGCTACAACTCTTGCAGCTCTTAACGCAATCGACGTAGCGGCTCGCAAGACCGCGGCAGAGGCAAATCTCGTAACTGCAGTTAGCGCAAAGAAGGAAGAGCTTAAGTCGGCGCTTGGAACCAAGAAGTCGAACACAAGCGGAACCTACACGGCAGATAGCTATAGCGCATATTCTACGGCTTATGACGCTATCGTAACAAAGATAGATAGCGCAAGTACAATGTCTGCTCTCAACGCTATCGACGTAGCAACCTTGAAGGCGGCGGCAGAGGCAAATCTCGTTTCTTCTATTGAGGAGAAGAAAGCGGCACTCAAGTCGGCTCTCGGCTCTAAGAAGTCGAACTCGAACGGAACCTACACAAGCGATTCTTTCTCGAAGTATTCGGCTGCATACGATCAGATTCTTGCGGATATCAACGGTGCTACAACTCTTGCGGCTCTTAACGCAATCGACGTAGCAACTCTCAAGACTGCGGCAGAGGCAAACCTCGTAACTGCAGTTAGCGCAAAGAAGGCAGAGCTTAAGGCGGCTCTCGGCTCTAAGAAGTCGAACTCGAACGGAACATACACCGCAGATAGCTACAGTGCATATTCTACGGCGTTTGATTCTATCTTGTCAAAGATTAACAGCGCAAGTACAATGACCGCTCTTAACGCTATTGACGTAGCAACCTTGAAGAGCGAGGCAGAGGCAAAGCTCGTAACCTCGGTTAGCGCAAAGAAGGAAGAGCTTAAGGCGGCTCTCGGCTCTAAGAAGTCGAACTCGAGTGGAACCTACACCGCAGATAGCTACAGCGCATATTCTACGGCTTATGATTCTATCTTGTCCAAGATCAACAGTGCGACCACAATGACCGCTCTTAATGCTATTGACGTAGCAAGCTTGAAGGCGGCGGCAGAGGCAAATCTCGTTTCTTCCGTTGATGATAAGAAGGAAGAATTGAAGAACGCTCTCGGAACTAAGATTTCGAATTCTAACGGAACCTACAC
>JAZLCC010000039.1:0-8561 GCA_045614065.1 Eubacteriales bacterium
TTTGGTGCACCTTCAGGGATTCGAACCCGGGACCCAATGCAACATTCGCCGTAGGCGAAATTAAGAGTCAGTTTTCTGACTCTTTTTTAATACGCGCTTCGCGCAATGCCATTCGCGACCTTGTCGCAATTCCATACAACGCGCGGGGCGCATTGATTCCATACCAATCCTTCGGATTGGATAAAAACAAAAAGCGAAATGCATCGCATTTCGCTTTTGTTTTTTGGTGCACCTTCAGGGATTCGAACCCGGGACCCACTGATTAAGAGTCAGTTGCTCTACCAACTGAGCTAAAGGTGCGTTATTCACAACGTGCCTATTATATCACAAGCTTTTTTATTTGTCAATACCTTTTTTGAAAATATTTTTACATTTTTTAAAAAACTTTTTCACCGTGAGGTGTTTTGCAATAAAAGATAGGGCTATTAAATTGGCAATCTGCACAAAATAAAACCTCTAAATTCTACATTCAAGCGCTTTTCAAAAAGCCTTTTATCGTTGACGGAAGCTAAAAATCGTGATATAATGATATGTGGAAAAAAAGAATTGCTATATTCTAATGTATAGGAGGAGAAAATTATGTCTATGGCAAAAAGACTTTTAGCGCTTCTTTTGTGCTTGATAATGCTTTTTAGCGTAGTTGCTTGCAGTAGCGCAAGTGATAACGGCGACGATACCGGAATGTCCGGAACCGCATTACCCTCTCAGGTGCCCGAAAACTACGTTTCAATTGCCGAGCAGGAAGTCGCTCTTTACAAAATAGTTTATGAAAAGGGATTAGCTTCAACGGTTACTCAGAAGATAGACACAAATCTTTCTACGCTCAAAACAAAGATTGGCGTAGATATGAAATCTGTAGATGACGAGACCTATCCCGCTTCCGACGGAACACCCGAAATTCTTATTGGCGAGACCAACCGTGAGGAATCCAAGCTTGCTACCGCAATGCTTCGCTCGGGTGAGTACAAGATTGAATACAACAAGGAGACAAAGAACGTAGTTATCGCAGGTGGTAGCATTTCGGCTCTCTGCTCCGCTATCGACGTTTTCTTCAAGAACAATCTTGATACTAACAAGAGATATCTCTCTATCCCCAACAACTACAAAAAGGAAAAATTCCTTGACTTCCCCATCCAGTCTGTTTTGATAAACGACGTTCCGATTCAGGAATACGTGGTTGTTTATCCCAAGGGCGCAGACAGCGTTACAAAATACGCTGCTCAAAACCTTGTTGACTACATTCAAAACAATATGGGCGTTAAGCTTACTATGAACGATGACGGCAAGGCAGAAAAGCCTTACGAATTCCTCATCGGTAAGACCAAGCGCAAGGAATCCAGCGTTTCCACCTCTCTTAAAGACGGTCAGTACGTTCTTATGGAGAAGAACGACAAGATCGTTATGCAGGGCAACGGAATCTACGTTGGTGCAGCGGTAGGTGCTTTTGTAAGCAAATATCTCCCCAGCAACGGCAACAAGAAGCAGATCGAAATAAACAATCTTTCAACAAGTGCATCTGCACAGACCTATAAGTTCCCTTCCACCTACACAAACGCAGTTATTATGATAGGCGATGGAATGGGCTTCAATCACGTTGAGGCAGCGAAGAACTCCGATATGGGAGTATTCTACGCAGAGCAGTTCCCCAACAAGGGTAAAGCAAGAACGAGATCGCAAGACGTCATTAACAACAATGATAAGGGTTACACCGACAGTGCGGCAGCCGCAACGGCTCTTGCAACCGGTTACAAGACCCTTAACGGACGCGTTGGCGTTGATAAGAACGGCAACGAATTAAAGAACGTTCGTGAGCTTGCAGACGAAAAGGGCGCAAAGACCGCAGTTATTACCACAGACGTAATAGGCGGAGCTACCCCCGGTGGATTCCTCGCACACGAATCGCAGAGAAAGATCAACGGCGTAACCAACCCCGCTATTACAAACTACATCAACACCCTTATCTCTCAAAAGAAGATAGAGTACACCATGGGACGTTCGGCAGACTCTTATGAGGCCGCTAACCCCGATATTCTCAAGGGTACAAGAGAGGCTCTTGCAATAATTGCGGCGGGAGACTCGCAGTTCTTTATGATGATAGAGGGCGCATACATCGATAAGCGCTCGCATCAGGACGATATCGAGGGATGCGTAGCATCGGTTAAGCAGTACAACGAGGTTATCGCTTATATGTCGACCTTCGTATTCTGCCACCCCGATACCGCACTTATAGTTACCGCAGACCACGAGACCGGAGCTTTGACGGCAGATTCGAGCGCAAAATACGGATACAAGTACACCAACAAGGACGGAACGAACTCCTCGGGCGGTCCTTACCGTCAGCACACCAACAACGACGTTCCCGTATACGCATTGGGCCCGCAGACCGAATACTTCAACAACTACAGAGTTGAGAACGTTTGCATCCCGCACTTTGCGGCAAAGGCGTTTGGTGATAACAACTTTGGTGATCCCAACTACACAAAAAATAGAACAGCGTATTAAAGGCTGAATCGACTGTCTCATTAGATGCAGAAAAAACAAATTCTCTGCATCTTGATGAGACAGTCCTTTTTTATTCTATATTCTATTATATCTTAATAATATATGTTAATAATTTCGTAACATTTTAGTGTTACAATTACTATGTATTATTTTTTTGAGGATTATTAATGATTTTACATAAAGAAAAAATTAACGGCGCTACTGCGCTTTCGGTAATTAAAACCGATAAATTTAAAACCTCGGTAATCTCGTTTTCAATGACTATACCCGTTACCAAGGAAAAATTTGCATACAACCTTTTGCTCTCGCATATTTTGCGCAGAGGAACCAAAAGCTATCCCTCGACGATGCTTATCAACAAGCGTCTTGACGAGCTTTACGGCTCTTATATTGAGGTAAAAAGCCACCGCATCGGTGAAAATATATCGCTCAACGTAAGTCTTGAGGTGCTTGACAACAAGTACATTCCCGACGGAGTTGACGTTATCGGAGAGGCTATCAAGATAGCATCCGAGCTTATACTCTCCCCTGCATTTATCAAGCCCGATTTTAATGCATCGTTTTTTGAGCAGGAGAAAAAGCTCATTTGCGAATCTATCGATTCTGAAATCAACAACACCCGTGTATATTCGGCAAAGAAATGTGCCGAGCTTATGCATATAAACACAGAAATCCCCTCGTCGGCAGAGCTCAAGGCAATAATCTCCTCGGCTACGCTTGACAAGCTTTTATGCTACTATGAGGAATTAAAGCAAAACGCTCCGCTCAACGTATTTTGCGTTAGCGCAGAGGATACGGGCGCCTTAAAGACTAAGATAGCAAACGCATTTGTTGACTACCCGCAGACCTCAAAGCTTTGCGTAGTAGAGCCACACAAAATATCACGTGAGGACTACGCAGAAATTACCGAGACGATGCCCGTATCGCAAGGAAAGCTGACGCTTATGTTAAGCATTGATGCTATTGCAAGCACAAAAAGCGATAGCTATTACACAATGCTCATGCTAAACGAAATACTTGGAGGAAGCGCATCCTCCAAGCTCTTTTTGAACGTTAGAGAAAAGCTTGGGCTTTGCTATTATTGCTCCTCGTCATACAGCATCTACTCCGGTATAATGGTAATATCCTCGGGATTTGAGGTTAAAAATTATTCTATTGCCCGCAAGGCTATACTTGAACAGCTTAAGGATATTCAGCTTGGAAACATAAGCGACGGTGAGTTTTATTCGGCTCAAAAATCCATAACGAGCAGCTACCGTCAGCTTTACGATAACCCCTTTGATTTACAAAGCTTTTACGGCGACAGAGCCTTATTTGGAATAAGCGACGGCATTGACGATGCGGTAAGCAAAATTTTAAACGTTTCCAAGGAGGATATTATCGAGCTTTCAAAATCATTAGAGCTCAAGGCATCCTTCTTTGTTAACGGTAATGCAGATGTGAGAGAGGAGGACGAAAATGACTCCGATAGCATGTAAAACATTTAAAAGCGAGCTTCTCTCGGAGCAATATAAAAAATACACTCACCCATCGGGGCTTGATATTTATATATTTCCGAAAAAGCTTACCACGTATTACGCCATCTTCGGCGTAAAATACGGTGCTATACATAACCGCTTTGCAAGAAAGAGCGACCCCGAGAGCCTTATAACGCTCCCCGACGGAGTTGCACATTTTCTTGAGCATAAGCTCTTCGCAAACGAGGACGGAAGCGACTCATTCGAGCGTTTTTCAGAGCTTGGCGCAGATGCAAATGCATATACCGCCTTTAACAAAACGGCATATCTTTTTGCGGCTACCGAGAATTTTTACCCTTCTCTTCGCGAGCTTATAACCTTTGTAACGCATCCCTATTTTTCTGAGGAAAACGTTGCAAGTGAGATAGGAATCATCACCGAGGAAATAAAAATGTACGACGATTCCCCTTCCGACCGTTGCTTTTACGGTATGCTTGAGGGAATGTACGAACATCACGCAATAAGACGCAACATCTGCGGCTCGGCAGAATCGATACGCAAGATAACGCCTGAGCTTTTATACAGCTGCTACAACGCATTCTACAACCTCAACAATATGGCTCTCTTCATTTGCGGAGACGTTGATGACGGTGAGATAATTAAGATAGCTGACGAGCTTTTGCCCAAATCCTCAAACGAATTTGACGCTATATTTGAAAACGGCAACGATTTTGAGGCTCCTACGGTATACAAGCCCTACGTTGAGGCAAAAATGCAGGTATCAAAGCCTATGTTCAATATAGGAATCAAGGATACCGATATTCCCAAGGATGCGTCGGAGCGTCAAAAGCGCGACGCCATCTACTCTATACTCGACGAGATGATATTCTCTCGTGCAGGTGAGCTTTATTCCTCGCTGTTCGAGCGAGATCTTATATCTCCGCATCTTTCGTACGGATACACCGTATCACCGACGAGCGCCTATAATTCGATAGCGGGTGAGGCTAACGATCCTCATCTTGTGCTTAACGAAATACTTAAGCACGTCGAACTTTTAAAGCAAAACGGACTCTCCTACGAGGATTTTCTCAGAGGAAAGCGAGTTATGTACGCAGAATTCGTTAAATCCTTTGATTCGACCGACAACGTAGCGAACAATATGCTTGCATTTACCTTTGACGGATGTGAGCTTTTATCCTACGCAGATATTATCGATTCGGTTACCTTTGACGACGTAAAGACTGCATTTATGCATGCCTTTGATAAAGAAAAAATCACTCTTTCGGTAGTTTCACCGCTAAAGAGTGCAAATAACAAGGAGGAAATATGACAACCGTATCCTTTCCCGGACTCGGCATACCCGAGTTCACAATAAACCCTGTGGCTATTCCCTTCGGAAGTGATGGCGGAGGCATTCGCTGGTACGCCTTGCTTATAGTTACGGGTATGATACTTGCAGTGCTTTACTGCGCTTACAGAGCGAAATCCGAGGGCGTATCCTTTGACACCATGATCGATTTTGCCATCTTCACCATTCCCGCGGGAATCATAGGCGCAAGACTCTACTACGTTCTTTTCGACTGGATAGACATAGTTGTAAACGGCAAGCCGAACCCATACCAAAGCTTTGTTGACGTTATTGCAATTTGGGAGGGCGGTCTCGCTATCTACGGCGGAATAATATTCGGCGCCATAGCGGTAGTCGTTGTTGCAAAGGTAAAAAAAATGTCGGGACACACGCTTCTTAAGGTTACCGATGCGGTAGCACCCGGAGTTATGATAGCGCAAGCGGTTGGCAGATGGGGCAACTTCTGCAACGGAGAGGCATACGGAACTCCTACCGCTCTTCCTTGGAGAATGTGCTCGGATAGCTTTGCGCAAAGACTTTACAATATGAACCTTATTGATGCCGACACCGCTCGTAAAATGCTTGACGGAACGCTCGGCGTTCACCCCACGTTCCTTTACGAATCGCTTTGGAACGTTATAGGCTTTGTTCTTATCAATCTCGTATATAAGAAAAAGCGCTTCGACGGACAGGTATTGCTTATGTACGTAACCTGGTACGGATTTGGAAGAATGTTCATTGAGCTTCTCCGCACCGACAGCCTTACAAACGGCAACAACATCCGTGTATCCTCGCTTTTAGGTTTGCTCTCATTTGTCGTTGGTGGAGCACTTTTGCTCTACCTCTTCATAAAGAACAAGGGCAATAAAACCTTCGGCAATGCCGTAGTCAAGGCAATTGATGGTGTTGAGGCAACTGCCGATGCAGAGGCTGCCGCTACCGAAAATGGTACCGAGGAAGCTAACGAAATCGACGAAAGTAAAGAAATCGAAGATACCGAAGAAACAAAAGATACGAATACAGAAAGCGAAGAGGAGACAAACGATGGCAAACTTGATTAACGGAAAAGAAATTTCACAGAGCATCAGAAATGAGATCAAAGCAGAAACCGAGGAATTTGCAAAGGCTACGGGCGTGCGCCCCGGACTTGCGGTTATAATAGTAGGCGAGGACCCCGCATCTCAGGTTTACGTACGCAACAAAAAGCGCGCTTGCGACGAGGTGGGCTTCTACTCCGAATCCTACGAGCTTCCTGCAGAAACCACGCAGGAGGAGCTTAACGCACTTGTAGACAAGCTTAACAAAAACGATAAGATCCACGGCATTCTTTGCCAGCTTCCTCTCCCCAAGCATCTCGATGAAAATGAGGTTATAATGAGAATCGACCCCAACAAGGACGTTGATGCATTCCACCCCCAAAACGTTGGAAAGATCATGATAGGCGACTACTCGTTCCTTCCCTGCACACCCGCAGGCGTTATGGCACTCTTGGAAAGAAGCGGAATCAGCGTTAGCGGAAAGAAATGCGTCGTCGTAGGACGCTCCAACATTGTTGGCAAGCCTCAAGCAATGCTTCTTCTCCACGCAAACGGCACAGTAACCATCTGCCACTCACGCACAAAGGACCTTGCATCTGAATGCAGAGAGGCTGATATTTTGGTAGTTGCTATCGGAAAGGCAGATTTCATTACGGGCGATATGGTAAAGGAGGGCGCAGTTGTTATTGACGTTGGTATGAACAGACGTGCTGACGGCAAGCTTACGGGCGACGTTGATTTTGCAAGCGTTGAGCCTAAGGCAAGCTACATCACCCCCGTTCCCGGCGGTGTTGGACCTATGACAATTACAATGCTTATGCAAAATACTCTCACCTCGGCAAAGAACTCTGTAAAATAAAAATATGTACCGCTACGAAACACACATGCACACTTCCCCGGTGAGCAAATGCGCTCGCCAAAGCGTTAGAGAAGCTCTTGAATTTTACCGTTCACTCGGCTATGACGGGGTTTTTATAACGAATCACTTTCTTGATGGAAATATAAACGTCGATAAGGCTCTTCCTTATGAAGAAAAGCTTGATTTCTATTTTTCCGACTATGAGGAAGCATTAAGGCTTAGCGAGGAAATAGGCATTCGCGTATTCCTCGGAGTTGAGATATCCTACCGAGGCACCGATTTTCTTATCTACGGACTTGACAAGGAATGGTATCGTGCTCACCCCGAAATAATGGAAATGAAGAAGAGCGAGGAATTGCCATTTTTAGCCTCACACGGCGCTTTGGTCATTCAGGCTCATCCTTATAGGGAGGATAAGCATATCGACCACATACGCCTTTTTCCGCACTGTATACACGGTGTTGAGACCATCAACGCTTGCCGTCCCGATTTTGAGAACAAAATGGCGGACATTTTTGCCGATGCCTACGGATTTCCAAAAACTGCGGGCACCGACAATCACATATCCTCAAGGCTTTCACGCCTCTCGGGAATGGAGAGCGAAGCTCCGCTTATCGACGAGCAGGATTTCATCAAGCGTGTTAAGAACAGAGAAATGAGCTTATTCACAATAGAAATTTAAAAAACAAAAGGACAAAGTTTTTTACATACTTTGTCCTTTTTATTATTCTTTTTTATCGGTCAATCCTTGTTTAAAACCTTTTTCTGCCAAGATTTTTTATTGCAATTCGGGCATTTCATATATCTTGTGCTTCCCATATGAGGTGCCATTGTAACCGCCTTGTAGGTTGGAACGTATCTATGCTTGCAGTGCTTGCACTCATAATATCCCGCGACCTGCTCTATTCTCAAGGCAAAGCAAAACCCAACTATACCCGGAATAAAGCCCGAAAATACAATAATTATTCTCTGCCAATCCTCGAGAGGAAGAAAAGCGCCCGCAAACACGGGAGCTATAAATATAATAAGTGAAAGAATAGCTATAACATACTCAAACATCATCATTCGTTTATCGTTCTTTTGCTTTTCTCGGACCATTTCAACAAGCTTATTTTCAAGCTCTTTTTTGTAATCCTCTTCACTTATTCTCTCTCCGCTCAACAGCTCGTTTACGCTTATTCCGAGAATATCGCACAATTCAAGCATTATCGAGCTATCGGGCATTGCTCTGCCCGTCTCCCATTTTGAAACCGCACGGTCGGTGATATTCAATTTTTCCGCCAACTGCATTTGCGTAAGATTTTGCTTTTTTCTACGTTCGGAAATAAACTTTCCAATCTTAATCTGATCCATAATCT
>JAZLCC010000040.1:0-7863 GCA_045614065.1 Eubacteriales bacterium
CGTAGAAGAAAGAACGCACGAAGAAAACATAACGAGAGCGAGCAATATAGCCACAGTTCTTGTAAAATTCTTATTAACTTTGCGCATATCACTCACTCCTTTCAGGTAAACTAAAAATTATTGATCCTGTTCAATCGAAACAGTGTAGGTTATATTAAACAAATTATTGCTTCCCGTATTGCTCGCCACTTTGTTTGCCAATTCATCATAATTTTCAACATCAGCAGGGGTATTCCCGTACTCATAAGGCCACGCAAATCCAAATTCAAGGGATTTTATTTTTGTTTTGTTAGCCTTGTTATCAGCATCTGCATAAAATGCAATTTCCGTGTTAGGATCAAATGTTTTATGGAAATAAGAATCCTTTCCACTACCGGTATTTTTCGTGCAGGTAACGTCTATAAGATTTTGTATATCATTAGCATATATCCACTCGGTTTTGTTCATTGCCACCATTGAGTGTGCTGTGATACTACTTCCAACCGTTGATGGATCAGTACCAGTATAAGTACGCCAAGGTCCAAGATGGGTTAAATAAACAACCTCATTATTGTTATCCTTATTTTTAACTACGTAATTATTATTACCATCCAATGCACCAAAGGTAAAACCTACCGGCATATCATATTTATCTGTTCCCGTTTTTATATATGTATAAGCATTATTTCCATATTGAAAATGGATAGTGACCGTAACCTTACACTTCACCTCAGGCGTACCCGTAATGGTAAAGCGAATAGCATCGGAGAAATCGTCGCCGGGCTTTATGCTCACACCGGTAATAGTAGCCGAAACACCGTTATTAAAGTTTTTTATAGTATTCGAATTTGCGCCAAGCTCGTTTTTCAAGCTCTGTCCCGGAGTAGCCGTAATCGTAACCCCCCACTTCTTGAAGGCAACAGTACCTCCCGCAGTGTCAGTCGTCACGTATTTCGAAAAAACACTCGATACAAGACATGAGGAAATAAGCGTCAAGCAAAGAAGCGACGATATTACCATCATCAATATTTTATTCTTTTTTTGCATATCGTTCACTCCTTTCATAGTATTTAGGTTATTTCCTAAGATAATTGTATTTGTTCTACCAAAACGGTAAAGCTTACGTCTATTTTAGCATCGGTTTTATCAGCAATAATCGTATCCTCTATATCTTTATTAGCACTAAATGGCCAAAGTAATCCAAAACCGACATCGCGTATGACCACATCATCGTCCGGCGAAGAGTTAGTTGTATTGTTCTTTAATTCAATAGCACTGCCCGCACTAAAATCTCTATATGTATAATAGTCAGGCGATAGTTCTCCAATATAGTTATACTTCATATTTCCGGTCATGTACAACGGGAAATTAGTTATCCAAGCATGCTCCAAAGCATAATAGCCTCTATTTAAATTTATATCGTAAAAAATACTAGAAGTAGTATTATTATCAACATCAGTTAAACTGCAAGTAAATCTTAAGGGCATATATCTTGTACCATCTGATGCATACACAAACGCAGCAGAATCATAAACGAAATCTGCATCAATAGTAACTCTACAATCTACGTTAGCAGTACCGCCGATAGTAAACTGAACAAGATCATAAATTTCATCGCCAAGCTCCTGATTATACCCGGTAAGATCATCCCCGGGCTTAAGAGCGAGATTGTGAATGGTAACGGTATTAACACCTGCTTTTATCTGATCATCGGTCGACGTTTCTAACCACACCTTGGTAGCCTTAGCCGCATTCCTCTCAGCCTCGCTGAGAGCTTCCAACTCGGCAACAGAAATATAATCGTCGCCCAAAACTCTTTTCAATTTTGCCTCATCAATTTTAAGATCAACCGTAACACCTAGTTTTTTGAACGTAATAGGCGCGTTTACAGTGCCCTTTGTTACGAATTTAGCGAATATTCCCGAGACAAGGCATGAGGAAATAAGCGTCAAGCAAAGATGCGACGATATTGCCATCATCAATATTTTGTTTTTCTTTTGCATTTCCTCACCTCTTTCTTAATATTTTTAAACTATTTAGGTAGCATTTGGGTTTTTCTGCTCTACTTTTACGGTGTAGCTCAAATCCAATTTAGCATCAGATTTTTCAGAAATAATCGTATCTCTTTCATCATAGTTTAAAGTTTTATCCTGCGACGTGTATTCTTTATAAAACGGCCAATTAAATCCAAAGTTGATGTTATTTATAACCACATCTTTGCGCTTTACCTCAATATCACTACCTGCACTAAAGTCTTGATATGCAGAATAATCAATCACTGCTCTTCCCGTTTCTTCATGCATAAATCCATCCTGATTATACTGCATACCTGATATAAAAGAATTTTTCCACGACATCTCCAAAGACCACGTGTAGGGAGTATCCCCAGAAATTATATCATTATTAAGGCTTGTATTGCTAAAAGACTTATAATTAGCAGTATCAGTGGTATCATTTAGTCGCCAAGTAAAATAAAGCGGCATATATTTGTTACCACTACTCTGGTCATAAACAAACGCATCAGGATCGTAAATAAAATCCATATCAATAATTACTCTACAATCTACGTTAGCAGTACCGCCAATAGTAAACTGAATAAGATCATAAATCTCATCACCAAGCTCCTGATTGTACCCGGTAAAATCATCACCGGGTTTAAGAGCGAGATTGTGAATGGTAACGGTATTAATACCTGCTTTTATCTGATCGGGGGTCGACACCTCAACCCAAACCTTTCCTTCTAAAGCTGCATCAAGGGCTTCCTTTGTGGTATGAACTTTTTTCAGTTCAACCAGTTCAGCCGAAGTAACAACTTCATCGGCGCCCAAAACACGCTCCAACTTCGCCTCGTCAACCACCATGTTAACCGTAACGCCGAATTTTTCAAACTGCATTTGGGAGCTTGCGGTCTTTGATGTAACATACTTTGCAAAGATTCCCGAAAGAACACAGCTCGAAATCAAAACAAGAGTGAGCAATATTGATACCGTCGCCATCATTATTTTATTGATCTTGCGCATATTACTCACTCCTTTCATTTAATTTTATTTTTATTATTCTTGAATTTGAATGATCTCGATGGTGTAAAGCATCTCGACCTGACCTTTTCCCACTTCGCCAAAATACGTACTTACTGCATTAAGCTGATCAGCGGTATAAGCACAGCTTACATCCTTAGGCGGCCACTCCAAGGGATATACAAATCCCATATCGAATCGATTTATATTAATGTTTGAATTTCCAATTGGATGAAAAGCAATCGGTATGTTGGGGGCAAAATCTTTATAGAAATAAGAATCATCCTTGCTACCTGTGCCGGCATCTACCGCCTCAACGTCTATTTTAGTTGCAACACCCTCTACAAGCTTAGCCTCTGTTACACTTACACCGATTACGCTATTTGTAGCGCCATCCTCATTTCCATCATAAGCGCGCCACGGCTGCGTACCTGTAAAATAATTGTTTTCATATTCATCTGAAGCATTATTAGCGCCAAAGGTATATCCTAACGGCATAAAATACGTCGTTTTTTCAAGGTCCGCAACGCCAGCCGGAACGCTGATAGCACCATAATTATTTTTACCAGCTGTAATATTATGGTGTTTGATTTGAACGGTTAATTTAACCCTTGCCTTAACCTCAGGAGAACCTGAAACCTCAAATTTTATAACGTCAGAAAAATCATCTCCGGGCTTCAGCTTTAAGCCTGTAATCGTAACCATAGCCTTATCCGTCTCGGAGGTGTTCACGGTAGCACCGGCAGCTCTAAGTCGAGCTATATCGTCAGCATCAACCCACGCTCTAACTGTAACTCCCCATTTTGCGACTCTTGCGCTATCCGAGTAGGAGCCGCCCGAGGTTACGTACTTTGCGAGAGTGCCCGAAAGGGCGGACGTTGTGAGTAACACGGCGCTAAGCAACATTGCAACCGTCATCATAACTATTTTATTAGCCTTGCGCATACCGTTACCCCCTTTTCATGGTTTTTATGGGTTTACGCGCTCTCTTTGGCTCCCGTCAAAGACGGGCGAGGAGTACGCGTATATAATGGGATTTAATACATTTAAAACATATTTTTCCCTCAATTTGGGTATAGCTATCCCATTTTAGATACTATTATACAATTGCATTATAGCACACAAAAAACCAAAAATCAATACTTTTTACAATTTTTTGCAAATTTTTATTCATTTTTAGTTAAAATGTGCAAAATTTAATACAAAAAATACCGCGCGGCGTTCTTATTGAAGATTTTCAGCTCTTCTTTTGTGCAATTTATGAACTTTTCGGCATTGAAATCCTCTTTCAAAAACTCGTCTGTGCCGAGCAAGAGGCTCAAAAAGTCCACGTCCTCGCGAAATTTGAACTCGCTATGCGTTTTTCTTATATAATCGAGCATCATTACGCCGACTGCGAAGGGCTCGAAGCTGTCGGGATCGGTTACGTGGATCTGCAATCCTCTGCAAAGCTCGCCCTTGTGCTTCGAAAAAGTGGGCGTAAAACAGCATTCTCTAAGCTTAAATCCCGAAAAGCCAAGGCTTTCCACGTATTTTATGACCTCCTCGGCTCTCAAATACGGCGCGCCTATCATTTCAAACGGCTTTGTTGTGCCTCTGCCCTCGGACATATTCGTTCCCTCCAAGAGCACTGTTCCTATGTATGCGAGCGCCGATTCATAGCTTGGCAGATTGGGTGATGGTAGCACCCATTCGAGTCCCAACGTGCGGAAATCGTCGCTTCTTTTAAGATTTTCGCATTTAATTATTTCAAGATCGCAGCCTATGCTTGCTACCTCGTTTGCATATTGTGCAAATTCGCCAACCGTCATAGCGTATCTTGCGGGCAAGCCGTATTTTCCGACCCCCGACGTGAATTTTTCCTGCAACAGCGCTCCTTCGAGCTTCGTAAGCCCTATCGGGTTGTATCTATCGAGCACCACGACCTTCTTTCCGTCGCGCGCCGCCGCTTCCATTGCCGCCGTGAGGGTATATATATACGTATAAAATCTTGCTCCCACGTCCTGCACGTCGTATGCTATTATATCTACGTCGGAGAAGAGCTCTGCTTTCGCTTCCTTTTGATAGAGCGAGCGAACCTCTACGCCCGTTTTTTCGTCCTCGTAGCTATCCACCTTTCCGCCCGCTTGAATATTTCCTCTAACTCCGTG
Source organism: Eubacteriales bacterium (assembly GCA_045614065.1). Taxonomy (GTDB): domain Bacteria; phylum Bacillota; class Clostridia; order Oscillospirales; family CAG-272; genus HGM12713. The sequence goes on from JAZLCC010000040.1 coordinate 5,147, forward strand.
CTCGGACGAGTAAAGCGCGCAAAGTCTATACTCCTCCGCCACTACGTCAACCGTCGCTCTAAACTCTCTATCTACTCCCGTTGGATTGGTAATAAGTCCTATTCGCTTGCCCTCAAATACTCTCGCAAGCTCTTCTTTTCTCTCTACTCCGTGTTTGTACGTCATTTTTCCCTCATTATTATATATTATGTTTGTATTATTCTTTGCAGGGGAAAAACTTTCTTAAAAGAAAGCTTTTTCCCCTGCACCCTTTTTCAAAGAACTGAACAAGGGATTTTTATAATTTGTGTGAATATTACAGTCGAATCCGCTATGTGCGCCAAAACCTTTCGGTATGAAGGTTTTTGCGTGCCTTGTTAAATATCTATACCATCGGGGTATGAATTTTAAATTTTTATATATCAAAGCCCGAGTATGGCTGTCGGCACTGCCGACCTTTTTTCAAAAAAGGTAGCAAAAACCAAAAGCGACCCATAAAAATTAAAAAAGTGGCAAAATTTTAAACTCCATCATCTCTCCCGTAGCAGGATGCGAAAAAGAGAGCTCGACAGCGCAAAGGCAGAGGCTATTTCCGTATTCGGCGGGCGCGCCATATCGGCGGTCGCCGCAAAGCGGATATCCTCGGGAGGCAAACTGCACACGAATTTGATGCGTTCTGCCGGTAAAGAGCTCTACCGAAAGTAGCGTTTTTCCGTCAAGGCGTTCGATGACCGTATATTCAAGCAGAGCCTCTTTCACCCCGCCTCGCTTGCGATCAACCACAAAGGATTTTCCTCGCTTGCGATCATAAAAAAGCAGATCTCTAAGCTTATCGGAATCCTTTTCTATCTTTCCCACGCATAAAGCGTGATATATTTTTCTCATTTTGCCGTTCTGAATGGATTGCGAGAGCTCGGCGGCGGCCCTTGAATTAAGCGCATAGACAATAAGCCCTGCGGTTTCCTTATCAAGTCGATGAACGGTGAAAACCCCATCGAATTTTGCGCCTTTTTCTTGAAGCTCTGCCGTGAGAAGTGCGGGAAGCGCTCGCTCGCCCGAATCCTCGCTAAGTACGCCCGCAGGCTTTATGCAAACGGCAACATCGGAATCGTAATAAAGTACGTCGATCATAATATCCTCAACTATTCAAAACAAATCCCGTGGTGGTAACGTATGCTATCTGCTCGCCCGTGGAATCGGTAATGATTATTTTGTAAAAGCAGGTCGTGCGCCCTGAGCGTATCTTCATAGCCTCGGCAAATATCATATCGCCCTTGACCGGCGCAAGAAAAGCTATTTGCGAGGTCTGCGTAACGGTGGGTGGCTGTCTGAAATTCGATGCTATCGCAAAGGCATAATCGGCAAGAGTAAAATAAACTCCGCCCATAACCTGCCCCACGGCATTCATATGGCGCTCGTCAAGCTTAAGACGCACCTTTGAATAGCCAACGTCGGCATCAAGGATCTCAACGCCCGTGGTCTTTGAGGCGTAGCGGTCGCCGTAAAATATACTTTTCGCTTCTTCTAAAAGCTCTTTGTTGCTCATAACGAATAAACTCCTCGCTTTTTTTAGAGTAGTATAACCAATTATAGCATAAAATATTATAAATTGCAAGGCTTCCGCACCCCAATCACGGCGGGGGCGTCTATGGAATCCGCATCTTGTTATGCACTAAAATTTTATGCCGTATCCCCAACCCACTCTGCCGCCATTTTTTAAATATTCAACGTAACAGCGGCGAAAAGAGCCGTTGACGGGGAGTCTTTCGGGATTTAATTCGTGCGTGTCAAAAAGTCTCCAAAGATCCTGTCCTTCATTGAAACCCCAGTCAATAATTTCAAACTCAGACATAAATCTGCGCGTATTCGTACCGGTAGGCAAGATGTCTTTGTTCAGAGGAAACAATAACCACGAAAGACAAACAAAGGCGCACACGTCGCCAACCTCGTCCTTGAAAAATTCTCTCGCCAGTGCATATGATCTGTCGCAGCTTTCCTTGTCCAAAGGAGTGCCCGTCCTCGGAATATGAACGTTTATTACCTTGCTTTTTCCTTTTTCCAGCTTGATGCCGTTTTTTTCGTAATCCATTTTCATAAACGATATTTCAAATTGAAGTCTGCCAAGGGCAAACAATTTTAAATTTAAAAATCTGCCGAACCAGGCTTCAACGAAGGTGCCGCAAATTCCTTTGACCGCCTTGCACTCTTCGAGCTTCCATTTAAGGTCAAGGACGCTATCCTTGTAGATCTGCATATCAAGCCCTTTTTCAATATAAATGCGCTTAAGATGCTTCGTCATACAAATAAACGTCAACAGCTTCACGGTATAGGGGTGTATTGCGGAGTATGCGGAGATCGCATTTGCTCTCGTTAGTATTTCGTCCGCGCAATTTAGCATAAAATCAGCCTCATATGCCGCCAACGCTTCCGCAAGAAGCTTGTTTGCCGCTTCATTTGCGACAATATTGTCATAAGCCGATATAAGCCTCTCGGCATCCTTCGCATCATATTCAAATTCCTTAAAAAAACCGAGCAGATATTCTCTCATCTTGCACACCTTTCTCCTATTTAATTTTATGATCCCGCCGTCCATTTGAGGTTAGTATAGCATAAAATCGGGGAGATTGCAAGGCGTTTGCGGAAATCACGCCGAAGTTTTGGGAGTGATGTTGCGGCGTTGCCGCAGTGATGTTATGGCTTCGCCATAGTGATGTATTGCGACTTTGTCGCAAAGTGAT
>JAZLCC010000041.1:0-3234 GCA_045614065.1 Eubacteriales bacterium
ATTATGGAATGAAAGCTCTTATTGAGCGTGTTGGAATAGACCTTAGCGGCAAAAAGGTTTTGGTTCTCGGCACAGGTGGTACTAGCAAAACGGCTCGTGTTCTGGCAGAGGATATGGGCGCTTCGCAGATATTGGCGGTTAGCCGTCAAAAGAGCGACGATGCTATTACTTATGACGAGGCGAGTGCTTTACATTACGATGCCGAGATAATTATAAACACCACGCCGTCGGGAATGTACCCCGATTGCGAGGCGCGCCCTATCGACGTTTCACCGTTTAAAAGGCTTTGCGGAGTTATAGATGCGGTATATAACCCTCTTGCAACAAATCTTGTGCTTGATGCAAGGGCAAGAGGAATAAGGGCAGAGGGCGGACTTTATATGCTCGTTATGCAGGCGGTTGTTGCCGTTGAACGCTTTATTGACGTTAAGATATCTAAGGACGTAGCGGACAAGGTGTTTTCGGAGATACTTTTGTCAAAAGAAAATATAGTTCTTACGGGTATGCCCGGCAGCGGAAAAAGCACCGTCGGAAAGCTGATTTCAATTGACGGATACGACTTTATTGATACCGATGCCGAGATAGAAAAGCGATGCGGATGTACGATCGGGGAGCTTATTGCAAGTAAGGGGGAAAAATATTTCCGTGATCTTGAATCAGAGGTCATTCGCAACGTGTCGGCAGAGGGATGCCGTATAATATCCACGGGCGGCGGCGCTGTTTTGAGAGAGGAGAATATCCGTGCGCTAAAGCGAAACGGAAGAATATTTTTTATCAACGCAAGCCCTTCAAGGCTTCAAGCAACCGAGGAGAGACCGCTTTCAAATACAAACGAAAAGCTTTTAAGGCTTTACAAGGAAAGAATAGATATTTACAATTCGACAGCCGACGTAATCGTTCCCGATAGTGAAACGGCAGAGACCGAGGCGGAATATATTTTTAAAAAACGAATGGAGCTGATATTATGAGGATACTTGTTATCAACGGCCCAAATTTAAATATGCTCGGCATACGTGAGCCCGACCATTACGGAAGAGAAACTTATTCCGATCTCGTTGCAAGGATCGATAAGCATTGCAGTGAGAGGGGAATAGAGGTAGAGCAGTTTCAATCTAACCACGAGGGCGAGCTCGTGGATAAGATTCAAAGCGCTTATAAGGCTTTTGACGGAATAGTAATAAATCCTGCGGCGTACACGCATACAAGCATTGCGCTTTTGGATGCCGTAAAGGCGGTTGGAATTCCTACCGTTGAGGTACATATCTCAAAGGTTGAGGAGCGTGAGGATTTTAGGCAGATAAGCTATATTCGCCTTGCCTGCGTTAAGACGATCACGGGACACGGCACCGACGGATATATAGAAGCAATAGATTTTTTAGCCGAGGCAAAATAAAATGATAGCAAGGTTTACGCCGTGCGTTTTGCACGGAAGGGTAGATGCGCCCCCCTCAAAAAGCATGGCGCACAGATATCTTATCGGTGCCGCACTTTCGGGGCAAAAATGCAGACTTAGCGGAATAAGCTATAGCGAGGATATTCTTGCAAGCATAGATTGCTTGAGAGCATTGGGCACAAAAATCGTCATCGATAACGATACCGTAACGGTTGACCCTAATGGATTTATGCAAGTCGATGCACCCGTGTTGGAGTGCAGAGAGAGCGGAAGCACCTTAAGATTTTTTATTCCGCTTGCATTGTGCCTTGGAAAGTCCGTTAGATTCACGGGCAGTCAGCGACTTTTTGAAAGACCGCTTGACGTTTATAAGGAGCTTTGCCATAATAATGGATTCGACTTTGAAAAGGAAAAGGATTCGCTTACTGTATGCGGAAGGCTTACAGAGGGGAGCTATAGGATACGCGGAGATATAAGCAGTCAGTTTATAACGGGACTTATTTTAGCACTAGTTTATCTTGGCAAGGAGTCCTCTATCGAGATCCTTCCGCCGTTTGAGAGCCGTTCTTATATCGATCTTACCCTTTCGGCGTTAAGCTCGTTCGGCGCAGACGTTAGGTTTTCGGGCGAATATAAAATAGAAATTAAGCCTTCAAAGATGCACGCATTTTCGGGTAGAATTGAGGGGGATTATTCAAATGCCGCTTTTCTTGATGCGTTTAATCTTTTGGGCTCCTGTGTAGAGGTTGGAAATTTAAATTCCGATAGCTTGCAGGGAGATAAGGCTTACGGCGAGTATTTTAAAGAGCTTTCAAATGGCACGCCGACTCTTGATATTTCAAACTGTCCCGATCTTGGTCCTATACTCTTTGCGCTTGCCGCACTTAAAAACGGTGCTGTATTTACGGGAACCGATAGGCTAAAGGTTAAGGAGAGCGATAGAGGCGGTGCTATGCACGAGGAGCTCTCAAAGCTTGGCGTGGGATTGATTTTCGGCAAAAATCAAATTACAGTGCCAAAGCAGGAGCTGAAATATAACGGTATCGAGCTTTGCGGGCACAACGATCATCGCATTGTTATGGCGATGTCTGTAGTGCTCTCAAGGATAGGCGGAGCTATAAGCGAGGCAGAGGCGGTTAAGAAGAGCTATCCCGAATTTTTTAATGATATTAAAGCGCTTGGCGCAGAGGTTGAGCTTGTATGATAGTTGACGTAAGCAAAAAGATATTGATAGTCGGTCTTGGACTTTTGGGTGGTAGCTACGCTAAGGTATTAAAGCGCTTCGGCTTTCACGTAAGCGCAATAACGTTGGAGCAGAGCTCTATTGACTATGCAATAAAAGAGAATATTATCGACGAGGGCTCGACTGAGCTTGATAAGAGAATGATCGGCAACGCTGATATCGTGATATTTGCTCTCTATCCTCACGTTTTCGTTGAGTGGATAGAGCAAAATCAAGGACTTCTTAAGAGCGGGGCGCTTATTACCGACGTAACGGGCGTGAAGAGAAGCATAGTTTATAAAATTCAAGATATGCTTCGCCCCGATCTTGAGTTTGTTGCGGCACACCCCATGGCGGGACGTGAGGTCTCGGGTGTTGAGAATAGCACCGATAGAATGTTCGTTGGCGCAAACTATATAGTAACCCCCACCGAAAAAAACACCCCCGAGGCAATACAGACCTGCATTGAGCTTGGCAGACTTTTGGGCTTTTCAAACGTTAGAACGCTAACGCCTGAGGCGCACGATGAGATGATAGGATTTCTCTCACAGCTCACGCACTGTATAGCGATAACTCTTATGACCTGCAACGATAAGGAAAATATGGAGAAATTTACGGG
>JAZLCC010000042.1:0-3776 GCA_045614065.1 Eubacteriales bacterium
GCGGTTGGGATTTGAAAAATCGTATCTGTAATCACCCGTATGTAAGAGCATGGGAAGCTTTCCCTCACAAAGCTTATATATTGTGTGCATTTTGGGGTCGTCGATGGCGATTTTTTGTATATCGGGATGAAGCTTAACTCCCTTAAGTCCGAGAGCGAGAATTTCGTTAACGTCGGCTTCCATATTCTCACTGTCGGGGTGGAGTGTTCCAAGACCCGTAAAGTGTCCGTTGCTTGATGCAACCGCCTCGGCAATAAAATTATTTATGCTCGAAACCTGCTTTGGCGTCGTCGCAACCGATTGAACAATAAAATGCTCAATGCCTGCCTTTTTTCCGTGCTCGATAAGAGTGGATATCTTTCCGTCAAGAGAGGCGGGCAAATCGTAAAAGTGTCCCGTGCTTTCAGATGCTTTTTCTGCTATTTTATCGGGGTATATATGACAGTGCGCGTCAATAATTCTATATTTTTTCACGTTTTTTCACCTTTTGCTGATTTGTGGTACGGCGTTTGCCGCTAACTGAATTATTGTAGCACAATTTCTAAAAAAAGTCAAGATTAGAGCTTTTTCAAATTTAAATTTTGTAAGCGTATATTTTTTGACAAATATTGATTTGTATGCAATTTTGTGATACAATAAGCTGTGGTACTTAGACCAAGAGATATCATAATAGGAAGGGGAGAACGTATGAGGGGGCATAATAAGCTTTTAAAAATGATTCTGGCGGCTTTGTTTTTGGCGCTTGCATACGTTATGCCTTTTTTGACAGGTCAAATACCCGAGGTCGGCTCAAGGCTTTGTCCTATGCATCTGCCCGTGTTGCTCTGCGGCTTCATATGCGGCCCCGTATGGGGTGTTGTGGTTGGAGCAATAGTGCCGATTTTAAGATCATGCACGCTCGGAGTGCCGTTATTCTATCCCGACGCACTGTGCATGGCGTTTGAGCTTGCCGCATACGGCGCTATGGCGGGAGTGATGCATAAGCTTCTTCCGCGTAAAAAGCCTTTTATTTATTGCTCCTTGCTCATTTCTATGATGGCAGGAAGAATCGTGTGGGGCATCGCAATGTTTGTCTGCCTCGCTATTAACGGCGGAAGCTTTACCTTTGCCGCATTCATTGCGGGAGCGTTAACTAACGCTATTCCCGGAATCATAGTGCAGATAGTTATAGTACCGATTATCGTTATGCTATTTGATAGCTTGAAGATACTTAATCCAAAAGACGGATGATGCTTATGAATGATATTATTAACCTAAACGGCAGGGCAAAAGAAGAGCTTTTGTCTAAGTCCGAAAACGCAAGGTTTTTGCCATTACTTTTAAAAATAGAGGAGCTTACGGCAAACGGTAACACCATAGTTGCCATCGACGGCAGGAGTGCAAGCGGAAAATCTACGCTTGCCGAGATTCTCTCCAAAATTTACGATTGCAACCTTTTTCACGTTGATGATTTCTTTTTGCGCCCCGAGCAACGCACGGCGGAGCGCTTTGCCGAGATTGGCGGGAACTTTGACAGAGAGCGCTTTTTTGACGAGATAATAGAGCCTCTTTCTTTGGAAAATGACGTTTGCTTTAGACGCTTTAATTGCTCGGCACAAGCCTTGGAAGCACCGAAAACGGTACCATTTAAGCGCTTGACGGTTGTAGAGGGAGCGTATTCTATGCATCCGAGTCTTGGCAAGTATTACGATATTTCGGTGTTTTTAGATATCGATGCAGAGATGCAAAGAAAGCGCGTCTTAAAGCGTAACGGAGAAGCTATGGCAAAGCGATTCTTTAACGAGTGGATACCGCTTGAAAATATCTATTTTTCGGAGTACGGAATAAAAGAAAAAGCGGATTTTGTAATTTGAATTTGTAATAGAAAAAAGTCTCAAACTTGTGTTTGAGACTTTTTGTTATTTGTGATATATCTTCTCGTTCTCGTTAAATACGGCGCCCGATTTACGCATTTTTCTGCGAATTCGATTGATATGCCGCTCAAAATCCCCGTTATTTAACAGCTCGGTAAGAACGCATTGCATAAACGTCGGAACGGTGCAAGAGTAAAATCCGAGCTTTTCTTGATAAACACTTACAAGATGCTTTGGAAGAACCATATAGCCAATACGCAGGGAAGGCGATATTGTTTTCGAGAAGGTGTTAAGATATATAACGTTATCGTGCTTTGAGAGGGCAAAGAGCGTTTCGGTAGGCTTTGTTGAAACCGAAAATTCAGATTCAAAATCGTCCTCGATGATGTAGCGTTCACCAACACTTGCCCAACGAATATACTCGTGGCGCTTGGAAGCTGTGGCGGTAACTCCACTTGGATAGCTTCGATAGGGAGTTGTGTGCAAAATATCGGCAGACGTCTTTGAAAGGGAGGCACTGTCGATACCCTCTTGAGTTAAGGGGAGCAATTCATAGTTCGTCTCGGCTGCCTTGTAGACCTGTTCGATTTTTTTATATGACGGCGTTTCAATGGCAAAAATGCGATTTCTGCCAAAGAGCTCTACAATAAGTCCATAGAGGTATTCCGAGCCCGAGCCAATAACTATCTGCTCGGCATCCACGCTGATTCCTCTGTTTCGCAAAAGATAGCTTTTTATTGCTTCGCGAAGCTCGGTAGAACCGAGATTTGGCGATTTTTCAAGCAAGAGATCGCCTTGCTCGGTTAAAACTCTGCGCATGGTTTTGCTAAGCACCGAGAGGGGAAATTCAAAATAGCTGTGGTCTGCGTGATATACGGCACGGCGCTTTTGCACAAGATTTGTAGATGCGGCAAAGCCGTCCTGCTTGCGGAAGCATACGATAAATCCGCTTCGCTCCTTGGGCTCAATATATCCCTCGTCGCACAAAAGAGCATAAGCGTGCTCTACCGTTATAGTGCTCACTCCCGTTTCCTCTGCAAGACCTCTTATAGAGGGGAGCTTGCTGTTAAATGGGAGTACCTCGTTTACAACGTCGTCCCGTAGCTGATTATATAGCTGTAAATATACGGGGCGTTTTTCTTTATCGATTATGTATTTCATCTGTATATATTATTTTCTCCAAAACTGACTATTTTAATATCTACAAAGCTATTATATAATAAATTCATAAAAAAAGCAAGGAGATTTTAAAAATGTCTTACAAAAAAATTTTAACGATCCAGGATATATCTTGCGTTGGACAGTGCTCGCTTACGGTAGCGCTTCCCATTCTTTCGGCTTGCGGTCTTGAGACCTGCATTCTTCCCTCGGCAGTTCTTTCAACTCACACTGCGGGATTTAGTGGATTCACCTTCCGTGATCTCACCGACGATATGCCTGCTATCCAGGAGCATTGGAAAAAGGAGAATATCAAGTTCAAGGCTATCTATACAGGCTACCTCGGTAGCATAAAGCAGGTAGGCTTTGTTAGAGATATTCTTAAAACAATGGGCACCGATGATTGCGTTCGCGTAGTTGACCCTGCAATGGCAGATAACGGCAAGCTTTATTCTATTTTTAATGATGAATACGTGGCCGCTATGCGTACTCTTTGTGCTTCTGCGGACATTTTAATACCAAACATTACAGAGGCTTGTTTTCTTGCCGATGTGGAATACCGTGAGGTTTATGACGAAGAGTATATAAAAAATCTTCTCTCAAAATTAAGCGAACTTGGTGCAAAGACTATTGTTTTAACCGGTGTTAGTTATGCTACTGACAAGACAGGTGTTCTCGTTTATGAAAACGGAAACATTCGTTACTATGAACATGAAAAGGTTTCAAAGGGTTGTCATGGTACAGGTGATATTTATGCTTCTGCTT
>JAZLCC010000043.1:0-2709 GCA_045614065.1 Eubacteriales bacterium
GGACTATCAGAGCCGTAGCGTGACCGAGCCGCAGCGAGACGCTCCCGTCGGAGACGGGTGGAGGAGTAAGCGCAACAATAGATTTTGTACTCTTGATAAGATAAAATTCTTATGTGCACGCGTACTCCTTCCGTCATTTTCTAACGAAAATGCCACCTCCCTCGCGGAGGGAGGCTATGGTTACATTTGCACCACCACGGCAAGAGGTGATGCATTTTAAGGCTCGCCCTTTGGGAGAGCTGTCAGCGGAGCTGACTGAGAGGGATAGAAAACAATAAAATTTTATATTTTCACGCCCCGCCGTGTCATCCTGAGCGGAGTCGAAATCCGAGTGAAACGAGGATCGAACGATGTTTTCATCGTTCGGGATCTCGGCGGAAAAGCACAACGTTCACACTGCTTTAGGTCGCTTTTTAAAAAAGCTTCCTCTCCCCACAAAAAAACCATCAAAAATCAAAACCAAATCCCCTGCAAGGAGCAAAAAATGAGAAAGAGACGAGAAAGAGAGTTAAAGCCGCCGAGAAGCAACAAAACGGCGAGCAAGGATCATAGATTTTTAGCTCTTGGCATAGCCTTTGCCACGGTATGCGTAGCCTTTCTTATTGTTCTTGGGGTAACGCAGCTAAGGGGAGCGAAATACTACTTTCCGAGAAGCGACGATATAATCAAGACAGAGACAGTATACGGCGAGCGAGGACGAATATTTGACAGAAACGGCAAATTGCTCGTTGGAAACAGTACGAATTACAGCTTTATATTTGAATACGGCTCGATGGCAGACAAGCGCAAAGAGGTAAATTTAGCGCTTCTCGAATGTCTTGAGGCGCTCAATTCAACGGGCAACGCTCAAAACCGAAATGAGGACTACTTTCCGCTTATGGGCGAGTATCCAAATATGTCAATAAAAAACGATGCCCGTGATGAAAACACCAACGTAGGATATTACTACAGCAAATTTTTAAGCAAACACAATTTTGAAGAAAAGACTACTGCCGACAACGTCTGCACGTACTTTGTAAATAAATACAAGCTTTGGCCCGAGAATTACTCCAACAAGGCAATAACAGAGCTTATACGCATATATTACGATATGGAGCGCATAGGCTTTGGATATTATCAGCATTACACGTTTGCTGACGGAATAGACCCAACGAGCGAGAGCGGAAAGGCGCTCATTGCGCTTGTAAGCGAGCAAGCTATTGAGGGCGCAAACTTTATTAAGCGCACCGAAAGAGTTTACCCGTACGACACCTACGCCGCGCACATTCTTGGCAGAATAGGTAAGATAACCGCCGAAAATCTTAGCAAATACGAGGATTATCCTCTTGACGCGCTTGTTGGTACGTCGGGATGCGAGGCGGCGTTCGAGGAATATCTGCGAGGAACCGACGGCAAGAAGATATCCGTCTACAATAAGGAAGGCGAGCTTATTAAGGAATATTACGATCCCGAGCCCGTCGTTGGAAAGGACGTTTATCTCACGATAGACATCGATCTCCAAATAGCCGCAGAGGATGCGCTCAAAAAGGAGATAGAGGCGCTCGACTATTCCGAAGCGGGCGCGGCTACCTTTATGGATCCGAACAACGGTGAAATACTTGTTTCGGCATCCTACCCAACCTACAGTCAAACGCAATTTTCGGGCGTGGAATATTACGCCTCTCTTGCAACCGATGAGAATCTTCCGCTTTTAAACAGAGCTCTTCAGGGTGCGTACGCCCCGGGTTCGGTTTACAAGGTCGGCGCAGCTCTTGCGGCGCTTGAGCAAGGATATATCGACGAGAACACCTGCTACGATTGCCAAAAGGTCTATCCATATTTCCAACCAAACAGTCCTACCTGCCTTGGAAATCACGGTGAAATAGACGTTACCGAGGCAATTGAGGTGTCGTGCAACGTATATTTCTACTATGTAGGACATCAAAACGGAATAGACTCCATAACCGAATATACCCGCTCGTTAGGACTCGGTGTTCCTACGGGAATCGAGCTTGGTGAGCGAATCGGCGTTATTCCGAGCGAGGAATACTGCCTTAATACAGAAAATCCTTGGCGTACTATTGATAACGCCACGGGCGCTATAGGTCAGTCCTATCACCTTTATTCCCCCTTGCAATTGAGCGTGTATACCTCAACTATTGCAAACGGCGGGACTCGCTACTCGGCTCACTTCTTAAAAGAGGTTAAGGATAGAAGCGGAAATATAATCTACTCTACCGAAACAAGCGTTACCGAGACGGTTAATTTCTCTTCCTCTACTCATTCAACTATTAAAAACGCTATGAGCAGAGTTGTTAGCGAGAGCGACGTTCTCCGCCGCTACTTCTCCGACGTTAATGCAGACGTTGCGGGAAAAACGGGTACTGCGCAGGTAACTGCAAACTCTACTCTCCCCGATAACGCTCTATTTTCGGGCTTCGCTCCCTACGATAACCCCGAAATAGTCGGCTCTTGTATCCTCGAAGCAGGCGAGGCGGGCGCTAACGCCTCTAAAATAGTTGCCGCAGTCTTTGAAAAATATTTTGCCGAGGACTCCACTGCCGATTCCCCCTCATCCGAGGAAAACTAAATAATTCTTGACTTTGCATATTTTATAGTATATAATTAATTTATTGCTATATTTTTGAATTATTTGCTACCTTTTTTGAAAAAAAGGTAGCGCCAAAAAACTTCCAACGGGAAGTTTTTAGCGCACATTTTCGCTCGACG
>JAZLCC010000044.1:0-3996 GCA_045614065.1 Eubacteriales bacterium
TATAAGGTCAGTTCTTTCCTTCCACATTGGCTGTACGGGAATGATTGTTGAGCTATTATCTACGAACGAGCCTATTGCGTGTGCAAGAGATGTTTTACCTGTACCTGACATGCCCTGAAGTATGAGCATACGAGATACCGACATTCCTGCTATAAAGCGTCTTATATCCTCTATATCGTAATAAAGTTTATGCTTGTACGCCGCATAGTTACGAAAATTTTCGCAAAACTCTTCAAGCGTTACGTTCTTTTTGTATCTTGCGTGTCCGTATGTATTTCTCTTCCTATCTATTGCGCTGAGCATGCAGAAGCGCTCGGTGGTTTCCCCAACCTCAGACTTTTGTTCCTCATTCTTATGATTTTCTTGATGATTTTTACTTGCGCTTGCGGCTTTTTTTACATGGTTTTTAAAAGTTAATGCAAACAAAAGTGCAAGAAGTGCCAAGGGTATCATAAGCATCAACGCCATTATAAGAATTATTATCTTGGAGTTTGCAAGGTCATTATTCTCTATGCCGTTTATCAAAAGAAAAGCAAGAAAGCCCTCAAGACCAAACGCAACTATCAGCAAAATTATTCTTTTTATAACAGTTTTTACTTTTCTACTCATCTGCGTTTACCTAAAGCCTTATTCATGCTCATTCTGCTTTCTGATATTTTTAATATTCAAAAGATCCTTACGAATACGGCGCTTTGTCTTTGTCCATTCTTTCTTATAAAACTTAATGAATACCTCAAGCTCATTTTCAAGCTCATCAAAGCTATCCTTATCGGTATAGTTATCGGTATCCGTCATATCATGATTTTTAAATCTATATGACTTAAGTCTTGCCTCTGCAAATCGCTTTTCCTCACGTGTTTTTTCAAACTCTGCCATAAGAGAATTATATTCCTCTGACTTTGTCTTCAAAACTGTTTGCATTTCATTGTATTCCACGCGATTAAGCTCTACGAGATCGCTAACCCTGCCTTGAAGTTGATTTATCTCTTCTATAAGCTTAGATGTAGCCTCAAGTCTTTCGGCATTCATAGCTTCGCTGAGCGCTGCCATTTTTGCCCCGCATTCCTGTTGAACTGCATCAATGGCCTGTATCTTCTCATATTCCTTAGCAAGTATTTCATTCTTTAGCTTTGAAATATCAAGGTAGGCTATCTTTATATCTGCCAAAAGCTTATTTTCATTAACCTTAAGGCGGTCCACCTCTTTGCGAAGCATCTCCATTCTCTCACATTGCTTTTCAAGAACCTTGATTTGCTCCTCAAGCTTTAAAATATATTCTTCGTGAGATATCTCTGCCTTTTGCAATCTTTTATTAAGAGAGATAACCTGTTCTTTAACCCTTTGTACAAGCGCATCCTTGCGGCGCTCCTCTTCTCTTTCATAAGAGAACTTGAGATCCTGCTTAAGACCTAAACCATACTCATAGGAAAGGAAAGTAAGCATACTGCCTGCCTGAGCAAACTCTTCGCCCATTTCACTTGAAAAAGGTGATATCGTTGTAACCTGATTTTCAATGGTATATCCTTCCTTGTCGTAAGAAATGATATAGTCATAAAGAGCTACTGCGCCCTTAAAATTATTGTTCATTTTAAGAACGTTGGTTTTGGTTATAGGCGGCTTTATCATAGGCACCTTCGCCTGATACTCCATAAGCGGAGTAGCCAAGAAGGAAAGAACCGCTCTGAGTATAAGCATTATTCTATCAATGATATCTTTAGCGGAATTGTTTGCCTTAAGATATTCATCGTCCTGTCGCACATCGTGAAGCTTAACAGAATAATTTACCGTCTGCTTACCAAGCAAAAAATGCTTATCAAGTGTCAGCTCGGCATCGTACTTATTGGTAGCCTCAACTATTTTTGTATAGCGAAGCGACACAAAATCACGAAGATAGCAAAGAAGCATATAGAGGAAGCGGTTTTCATACACGGTATAATCGTTAAGTCTTTCTACCGTGTAAAGCTTGTCGGGAATAATATCCTCACCCTCTTCATATTCACTTATAAGATCGCTATGCTTAGCAAGATGCTGCACGGATTCCTTAGAAACAGCCTTAACCTTTTCTATCGGTATAACCTCTCCCTGAGAAAGAATAAACTGACGATCCTCTTTTATAGCCTTTTCTATAAAAACAAGGCCCCTTTCTATCTCGGTTACCCATTCCTCATCTATCGTACAAAAAGCTCTTGTAACAACCAGCTTATCGCTATCCGCATCTGCCGAGAGGAATACGTTATTTAATTTGAGGCAATCCTTGTTTGCATTGATTGCATTTTTATAGTCAAGCAGCGCTCTGTAATAAACGTCTAACTGATCCATACGAATTTCCTTTTATAACTTTATAAGTTTTTACGCAAAACGCAATTAAGCGTTTCTCAATATTCTCTTTATATGCTCCTTACACAAGGTCATATTTTCCGCACCGAAAAGATCGTCAATATATGCTATCAATCCATCTGCGGCGTTCTTAAAGTATATTGGGTTCTGCGATTCAAGCTTTCTGATTACCTTCTTAGAAAGTATATCGTCAAGCGCATATAATTCCTCTCCTCCGCAAGCTATATATACGGGGATATAAGTAAGTATCTGCTTCATAATTCGGTTTCCAAACGTTACGTGGAAGTGTGCAATAAGATACTCGTCAAATTGCTCAAGTCTCTTCTTGTTTCGATAGCTTATCTCATATTCCTTTTGTGCGGATGCTACGAGTGTTTCAAAATATTCTGCCGATATTACCATCCTCTCGGTAGGATGTGCCACAAATCTCTCGGTCTTTTGATCAAGATCAAGTATCATTGCTCTATCGTATACCTTATCCGAGATAAGGAAGGTTGAGTCGTCATTATTTGCAGTTCCTATGAACCACATATTTGTAGGAAGCTTAATTCTTCCATCCTTGAGCTGAGCGGGGTCATTCTCCCACTTATCCGACACTACGTCAAGATATCTCTCATCGGGGTTAGGAAGCTCCAAAAGCGAGAGAAACTCTGCAAAGTAATACTCTACTCTTGCAATGTTCATCTCATCGAGTACGGTTACGTAGATATCCTTACTATAATTTGCCTCATACATCTTTGTAAGCAAAAGAGTTTCATTAAATCTTCTTGTAAACTCATTATAGTAACCTATAAGGTCAGTTCTTTCCTTCCACATTGGCTGTACGGGAATGATTGTTGAGCTATTATCTACGAACGAGCCTATTGCGTGTGCAAGAGATGTTTTACCTGTACCTGACATACCCTGAAGTATGAGCATACGAGATACCGACATTCCTGCTATAAAGCGTCTTATATCCTCTATATCGTAATAGAGTTTATGCTTGTACGCCGCATAGTTACGAAAATTTTCGCAAAACTCTTCAAGCGTTACGTTCTTTTTGTATCTTGCGTGTCCGTATGTATTTCTCTTCCTATCTATTGCGCTGAGCATGCAGAAGCGCTCGGTGGTTTCTTCCATTACAGGAGAAGCCTCTTCTTTAGCGGTCTCGCCCTTTGAAGCAACAGGCTCCTCGCTATCTTTATTGCCACTCTTTGAAAAGATAATTGCTACCACCAAAACGGCAATAAGCACAAGAATGAGCAAAACGTATACAATTATTGCAGTCTCGGAGATAAACAGATCAACCAAATCAATATCATTCATGGCTAATGCGCCTACGCCGAGAGAGCGAATCACATCTAACATTTTAAATTCTCCTTATTACCGTTAAAATTAAATAACACTTGAGCCTGCGGTTCTAATCATAGTGCGGCAAGCCTCAATATTATCCTCACCAAAGATCATTTCAAGCTTTTCGGAAAGGCTCTTCTCCTCAATACTTTCAAGACTGTCAAGGGTAACTATTGCCGAAGGAATAACTCTTGCGCTCAATGCTCTATCAAGAGCCTCGTTCGCTTCACTGCCACAAGCGCTATATACCGCAAAGAATCTCTCTACCGCAATAGAGGTTCTATTGCCTATAGCAAAGGAAGCATTAGTGTTTACAAAGCTCTCAAG
>JAZLCC010000045.1:0-2656 GCA_045614065.1 Eubacteriales bacterium
TATATCCCCACGTTCAGTTCTTTGAAAAAGGGGTGTGGGGGAAAAATAAAAACACCCGATCTCATAAAGAAATCGGGTGCGTAAGCTTAATATTTGATATTATAGTGGGCGAGTTTGGTCGTCGGCACTGCCGACAAGAAAATTTCTCCCCCACATATAACCATATTCAAATCCATATTTAAACCCATATTGAATCAATTATCGATTCCCGCAGTAAGCTTAATCAAAAGAGAGCGATTATCGGGCTGAGCCTTAGCGTCGAGAGCGGCACGATTGCGACGAATCTCACCGCATTTTTCGCAACGATGAATTATAATAAATCCACGTTTGGGATCAGGCTCGGTACGAATAGGACGCAAAAGACCGCCACAATCGTTGGCTCTATCACCGGGATTTATATCAATATGAAGCGACCAAAGGCAAAAGGGACAATGATTGCGAGAGCTTGTTCCCATCGGAAGAACCTCTTTTCCGCAATGCAAGCAAACGAATGCCTCGTCTTTTTTTGTAAAACGTTTTTGTTCCATATTAAGACCTCAAAATATCAGCTGAGAGCTTTTTTGTCAGCGGAAGAAAGAGCAACGTCAAGGTTCTTATCCGCGGGATTGTAGAGAAGCAATGCGCCGTAGGGCGCAGAGCTGTAATCAAGCTCCTCAAGGTAGTAGAACTGTGCGTGAATAGCTATTATCGAGCCGTCAGCCATAAGCTTGCTTATATCAACAGGTTCGTCGCACTCGTCAAAATAGAAGGTGTAGCGATAAAAATTATAAAGAGTCGTCTTATCCTTGGCGTCAACGTGCCCCAAGCAACGAATTTTCTTTACGTTAGGCGAATCGGGGTCCTCGTTGTCCTCAAGATTTTCAGGAGTGAGATCAACGTAAAGAACAAGACTCACGTCAAAATAATCCCCATTTCGGTCGGGAACCTCGGAAAGTCCCTTATCCTTTTTAAGAGCCTTTAAGGTGCTGTTGTTGTATCGAAAAACAAGCTGAAGTTGATTCGATTCAGGAAAAAAAGCATAATCGGGAATAGCAAAATATCCCGAATTGTAGTCGGCACGGGTAATAATATCCTGATTTTGCTTGAAAATGACCATATCCTCTCCCTTTTCGGCATAGACCGCAGAAAGTCTGTCATTTCTCGACACGGTATCTATAGTTTTAGGCGTTCCCGTAGAAAAGACACGCCAAAGCATAAAAGCACATACAGCAAGCACGACTATTCCGCAAAGAAATCCCAAAAACCTGCCAAATCTCTTAATTGCAACCCAAACTCTTGACATAAACGCTCCTTTTAGCTATAATAATATAAGCTATGATAATATATTATACCACCTAATTGTTAAAATTTCAAGTACACGAGGCAATTTATGAATCTTTACGAATATATTCCGCCAAAATCAAACAAAAAAGCCATAGGCGCATCGCTAATGCTTGTATCCTTGGCAACGGGACTGTTTATTTTCACGATCCTCTACCCCAATATACCGTTCCGCTGGGGAGTTCAGCTCATATCGATTATAGCGTTTGTCGCATTTGTATTTATAATTTCAAGGTACGTATCAAAAAAATTTCTCTACGCAATAATCGAAAACGAGGAAAAAGGGCTTGATTTCACCGTTACCGAGATAACCAACGCAGGGCGAACCAAAATAACGGTCTGCCGTATTTCGATAAACGATATTGAAGCATCCTACCTCTTTGATTGCACGGTTAATGAGAATAAGCAAAAGCTCAATGAGCTCAAAAAAATTGCAAAAAATGACGGTCGCAAAAGCTTTAACTACTGCCCCGACATCAACCCCGCAGAGGTCTGCGTGCTCGTTGGCGAGGAGTGCGGCGAAAAATATTTTATCACAGTCTCGCCAAACGACGTCATTTGGAATTACTTAAAAAAATAAATTAAAAAGCAAGATGATGAATATCCCCTCGTGAAACGTGGGGATATTCCTTTTTTGGCGTAGCCCAACATTATCGGCTACGCACAAGTACGCTTTAAAGTGGCCTGTCAGCCATGCAATTATTACCTGCTACCCGTAAACGGGTGTTACTCTAAGCCTCCCTGCGGAGGGAGGTGGCAACCCGAGCGAACCGAAAGTGAGCGATGCGGTTGACGGAAGGAGTAGCGTGCATAATGAATTTTCATCTCATTATAAGTGCGTAATCCATTGTTGCGCGTACTCCTCCACCCGACTCCGTCGGGAGCCCCCTCGCGGAGGGAGCCTTTCATACAACACATTCTGCCACTATTTTTTATTTGTTTTCTATTCATCGGCATAGCCTACATAGGACCCCGCCACTATGGCGAGAGTTCGTAATACAACAAAAAAATCCCGTCGGTTGACCCGACGGGATTTTGTTTATCACTTAGAATTGGGCTCGTAGCCGTTGAATCCGTAAGTCTTAACGATGGTGGGGTAATCCTTGTAGGAAACGTTTGCATCGTAGGGACCCTTACCGGATACGTACTTCTTAGAAGTGTACTGATACATACCGTACATCTTGCTGTACTTATCGCCGAGTGAGGTGTAGGTGTGATCATAGTAGTGAGCTACCCAGAACTCATATCTTGCACAAATGGTAGACATAGGAAGCTGAGTGGACTTATACTGACCGGTGTACATACCGGAGAGATAACCCTTTGCAGCGATCATATC
>JAZLCC010000046.1:0-3058 GCA_045614065.1 Eubacteriales bacterium
CGACTTCTGCGTTTTGGAGCACCTCAAGGAAGGGAACCAAAGCGTTTCCGTTCTCGTCAACCTCTGCGGAGATCGGGAAGCTCTCGCCGTGGTTTATTGTGTAGCACGCAAGAGGCATCTCGGCTCTCGTTACTGCGAGAATAGAGGATGCAAATGCCTTTTCGCCGTTGTATGCGTAGGGCTCATTGTTATTAAAAACGTAGAAGCTGCGGAGAGTTCTTATTCTAAACTCGCTTCCGCACTCGATAATAACGCTGTCAAGGCTTATTGTTTCAACGTTAGAGGAGAGATATCTCTCAAATCTCTTGGGGTTGTTGATAGCGTTAACGTACTCGGTGGTAATGTATTCGGGGAATTTAGCGCGAAGCTCCTCTGCATTCTCCTTAACGTAAAGCGTTGTATCGTCGGATTCGAGCGCATCGGGCTCAACGGGGAAGAGAATGTTGATCATTACCTTCTCGTCGCGGTAGCCCTCGCTTTCTGCGGTGAGTCCGTTTTCCGTATTGTACGCCTTGTTTTCTGCTCTGAACTTGTCTATCATTTCAACAGGAGTGTTTATGTCGTCCTTTTCGTCGACAGCGCCGATAAGATCAAAGCATTCCTCGGAAATGGTAAAGTGGAGATCGGGCGTCATATCGCCGTACCACATAAATCTTTGTGTTAAGAGTGTCATTATCGCGTTAAGGATAATAACCGCCGCAATTATAAGTGCGGTGATTGCAAGAGAGGTTCCGCCGTAGCGGAGCTTGCGACTTGTTGACGTTTTCATTTTCATTTTTTCGCGTTCCTTTCTTACTTAGATTTTAACCCCAACGGCGCTTGTCGTAGATGCGCACGGTAAGGAAGAGGAACACTCCCGCAACGGAAATGAAATACAGGAGCGCGGATGGGTCGAATATGCCCGATTGGAAGGGCGCATATCTGCTCATAAAGCATACCCAGCTGATTATAAAGCGGAGCACGTAGTTCTCGACGTAGCCGTTTACCACGTTGAGAAGGAGCATAGTTGCAATTATTACTACGGTTACGATAGCCGCAGCAAGCTGGTTCTCGGTGAGAGAGGAAATAAACATTCCAACTGCAATAAACGCCGCGCCGAGAAGCAAAAGTCCCAAGGTGTTGGAGAATATCATCGACGCTACGGGTCCTACGCTTGAAGCATAGGCATCGTTTACACCGTCAAAATGAGCGTAAATGCAAAGGGGAATAAAGTTTACAAGCGAGATCACTATGCCGATGGTAAAGAGAGTGAAAGCTGCCAAGAACTTTCCAACAACCATTCCCGTTATAGATACGGGAGAGGTGAGAAGAAGCTGCTCGGTGCGGAGCTTCTTTTCCTCTGCAAAGAGGCGCATTGTGAGGAGCGGAATGAGTATTATGAAAATAATTGATATAAATGAGAAATAATTCGACGTGTCGTATGTTCCCGAGCCTAAGGTGGTATAGCAGCAGAGAAGCGCCGATACCGCAAGGAATACGCCAAGATAAACGTAGCCTATGGCGTTAAGGAAATACGAGCGTAATTCTTTTTTGAATATAGCAAGCATAAATTTGGTTTCCCTTCGTAAAATCTTTTTCCTGTTTAATCGTCGTCCTCGTCAAAGAGAGCGGAGTATCTTCCGCCGTCCTTTTTCTCGGTCTTTTGGGTGATGTTCTTTGCCATCTCCTGCTCGGCACGTGCCTGACGGGGCGATTTACCTCTTACGCGTTCCTGCTTCTCGCGCTTGTAGTTTCTGCGATTTTCGGGAGCGCTCTGGTCAACTATTGCAACGAATACGTCCTCAAGGCTCATACCGAGAGGCTCGATTCCAACGAGAGGCCAATTCTTTTCTGCAAGCATGTAGAAGAGGCTCTTTCTAATATCAACGTCGGCTTCGCTCTCAATATTGAATATGTACGCATCGCCGTCTCGGCTTGCAAGCTGCTCGACAAATATTATACCGGGCTTTGATTTGAGAGCGGCGTATACCTCACGCTGAGGACCGCATATCTTAAGCTGGAAGCGGCGGTTGCTGTTAACGGCGCGAGTGATGTTCTCGGTCTGCTCGTCGGCAACTATTTTACCCTTGTTGATAATTATAATTCTATCGCAAACGGCTTGCACCTCTTGAAGAATGTGGGTAGAGAGGATTACGGTGTGATCCTTGCCAAGCGAACGGAGAAGGTTTCTAACCTCGATTATCTGCTTTGGGTCAAGTCCTACCGTGGGCTCGTCGAAAATAATTATCTCGGGGTTTCCAATAAGAGCCTGCGCAATGCCTACTCTTTGGCGGTAGCCCTTGGAAAGATTCTTTATAAGACGCTTGTAAACGTCCTTGATTTTAACGGTTTCGCAGATTTCTGCAAGGTGCTGCTTGCGGTTGAGCTTGCAATTCTTGAGCTCATACGAGAAATTGAGATATTCCTCAACCGTCATATCGAGATAGAGCGGGGGCTGCTCGGGAAGATATCCGATATGCTTTTTTGCTTCCTTGGGGTCGTCGAGAATGTTCAAGCCCGCAACCTCAACACTTCCCTCGGTTGCCGAGAGGTAACCTGTGAGAATGTTCATTGTGGTACTCTTACCCGCACCGTTCGGTCCGAGAAAGCCTACTATCTCACCTTTTTGAATCTCTATCGAAATATCGTCTACGGCGCAGTTTCCGCCGTAATTTTTTACGAGATGTTCAATTTTTATCATTATTAGGAATTCCTTTCCTTGATTTTTTCAGCTTAATATAACAAAAAATCGTTATACAAAGTACATTATATCATATAATTGTAAACGTTTTGTGAATGTTGATTGATTTTTTACTGTTGCTTTGGGATTTGTTTGCTATCTTCTTTGGAAAGCGACTCTAATTTATAACAAAATCCAACTCATAAACCGCTTTTTTTGACACCGCAAGCAAGGGAGAACCCCCGACGAGGGTTCTCCCTTAGTTTACTTTTCACCGCCACGGCAAGGGTGATGCATTAAAAGGCTCGCCCCTTGGGAGAGCTGTCAGCGGAGCTGACTGAGAGGGGTGAAAACAATAAAATTTTATGTTTTTCCCACCCCGCCGTGTCATCCTGAGCG
>JAZLCC010000047.1:0-5229 GCA_045614065.1 Eubacteriales bacterium
GCAACGTGGGCGAAAGTCTTACGCCATCCTCACGCATAACCGCAATACCGAATATCTTCTTACCAAGCGTTTGCCCGTTTTTAAACAGCAACGGTATCAAAAACTCCATCAAAAGATAACCTATAAGAATACTGAAGGTAACTATTATAAACGAATGGTTGATAATCACGCTATATAATCTCACAGCCTCCGCATCGGAAGAAAGTGCTTCCGCATAGGCATCATATTTAACGCGCTCTTCCTCGGTAAGCTCACTATAACTCTTTTCAATATCTTGTACGCCATATGTTATCTTATAGTTTGTTTGGATATCCTCAAAGTCTCTTGCATTTCCATCGATATTTAGCGCCAATGCTAACAAAATAGCAGATCCAACCACCACGATACTCAACAAAATAATATCGAAAAGAGCGGCCGAAATACGCTTCCACATACTAGCCCTTTGAAAATCGTACATCGGATAATCCTCCTGAAAAATCGCATAATCATACATTCTATTTTATTATACATTAGAAACGAAAAAAAATCAAGTTTTTTCGGCAAAAATTTTATCGGCAAATTGACGATTTTGCAAAAAACGCATCCTTGTATATATATTGGGGATTTACTTGCAAAATACGATTCTACCCATCTCCTTCTCCATCACGCTTTTTGTTCATTTGCACAATTTTTTTGTATTTTTTGAAAAAGCTATTGACTTTTTGTTTAATATGTTGTATAATACATCTACGCAGCTTTACGTGTTTCTGTATCAAACACGAAAAGCTGTTTTTTTGACCCTTGGAGGAAACTTATGAAGAAAAAAATAGTATTTTATACTGAGATAGCATATTTTCTGGGATTATTCCTTTTAGCATTCGGAACTGCACTTACCACATACGGTGGTTTTGGAATTTCTATGGTTGTGGCTCCCGCATACATATTGCATAGATTTATGTTGCAATATTTCAGTTGGTTCAGCTTTGCGGTGGCAGAATACGTATTGCAGGCAATTATACTTATAATAACTATGATAGTTATGAGAAAAGCAAAATGGACTTATCCGCTCTCATTCGTTGCGGCTATTCTTTACGGAATAGTGCTCGACCTTTCAATGAAGCTTACTGCTCTTCTTCCTACTCCACTTGCTTTAAGAATTGTCGTTTATATTATCGGAATTATAGTTTGTTGCTTGTCTATTGCACTGCTCTTTTCCACTTACTTCCCGCCCGAAGCCTACGAAATGTTTGTAAAAGAATTATCTGCAAAGATCAAAAAGCCTATGCACACTATTAAGATCTTCTACGATTGCGCAAGCCTTGTTGTTGCAATAGTTCTTTGCATCATATTGCTCGCCCCCTTTAAGGCCGACGGCTTTATAGGCGTTATCAACAACTTTATGCAAAACGGCATTGGGGCAGGCACCATAATTTGCGCATTTATATATGGAATTATAATAGGAATTTTCCAAAAAATATACCGTAAAATTTTTGTTTTCAGAGATATGCTCCCTTTAAGAAAATATTTTGAAAAAAGAGAGGAAAATGATTTATGAATAAGAAATACAAATTATCTACAGCACTCGATATTGATGATCTTTTGATGGAATGTACTGCCTACGCAATACGTTTGGCAAATGAAAAATACAAGTACGATCCTCCTATGACTATCTATGAGAAGGACCGTTGGGGCGTAGTTGGAACACGTATAGACTCTATATACCCCTATTTTAACGACCCCGAATTTTACCGCACCCAGCCTGTTTACGAGGGAGCAAAGGAATTTGTTCACAAGTTAAGCCAGATGACCGAGGTATTCGTTTGCACCGCTGTTCCCCCTGAGTTTATGGGAATCCGTGCTCAAAGAATTATGGAAGAATTCCCCGAGATTCCCGCAGACCATATCTATATGGGAGCTCGTAAGGATAACATTCACACCGATATTCTTTTTGACGATGCACTTCACAACATTCTCAACTCAAAGGCTACCTACCCTATTTTGATGCGCCGTCCTTGGAACGCAGAGTCAACGGGTATGTTGGCGGTAAACCGCTACGATGAATTTTTAAAGATCGTAGAAATAATTGCAGAGAGCTACTCGGTACAATCTGCGGCGCTCACCCCCGAAAAAGCAGATATCGTTGTTTTGGTTGGTACCTCGGGAAGCGGTAAGTCAAAGATAGCAAACCACTTCTTGTCGCAGACAAAGAATTTTGAAAAGCTCCCCAGCTACACCACGAACGACCCTACCGCGGTTGAGAAGAACAAGTGGTATAACTACATTCCTCTTGACGAATTCAGACAGATGTGCGACAGCGGTGAGCTTTTTGAGTCGACTATGTACGCAGGTCATGGCTACGGCTCCAAGAAATCCGACATTGAGGCTATTTTGTCAAGCGGAAAGCGCGTGCTCACCACAATGGATATTTGCGGCGCAATGTCCTTGAAAACACACTTTAAGAACGTAACCACTATCTATATAAAAAGAGACAAGAAGGCGTTGATGTCTAACATCCTTCGCAAAAACTCCTCTATTCAAGATAAGGTTAACCGTTTGTGCGCAATCGACTACGTTGATAAGAACGCGGCGCTTTGCGACTACGTTATTACGTTTGATACCTACGATGAGGCTGTTAAGCAGCTTAAGGATATCTTGAACTAAAGAAACTGTCGCATTAAGCGCAGAAGAAGATCACACTAAAATATAAAAGCACCGCTTTATTATCGAATTTTTGATAATAAGCGGTGTTTTAATATAATATAGAAATTCTTGCAAATCTCATTTTTGTATGTAATTTTTAGCCACGTTTGATTTTATTGAAATCACCTATTGTAATTTTCCGTTATCTCCAAAATATCGGTCTTATAGACGTTGCCGTCGAGAACGTCGCCGTTTGGCGAAAATGACAAGCATCTTACGTTATTAGGGTCATCAACGTAAGGATTCTCGGGCGCACTATCCAAGAAATACTCACCAAGATATTTTAGAGCATTACCCTCGGGAAAAATAACGTTTCCCGAGCTTATTGGGAGATGCATATCGGCAAAGCTTTCGAGTATTTCCTTGGTTCTTACATTATAAGGATTTTCATCATCTTTGCTTACAAGCCACGCAGGCTGAAGGCTTACCGAAAGTTGATTTTTCTTTGCTTCCTCGGCAAATATACGCACCACGTCAAGCGGTATAGTTTCTTGATGGAACGCATCCACCGAAAGGCGAAGATCGTTAACGCCGCACTCACAAAGCTTTTGCACAACCTCTTCTATTTTAGATCTATTTTTGGAGAAATATCCGTTTGTGATCACCTGTCTTTTGGAAACGTTAAATTCACTTGCGGCGTTCATAACCGCATAAACCGTATCAGGATACAAAAGCGGCTCTCCACCAAAGGTCATAACCGTCTTTATATCGTATTTTTCACAGACTCTGCGAACCGCATCCGCCGCTACGCTTGCATCGATATGCTCACCGCGCGCGCTATGCTCTCCCTCGGAGCAATGCTTGCACTTTCCCGTGCAGGCATACGTTACCACGAATTCAATTTTGTTGAGATTTTTCAAGGAGTCATTCATAGCTTACATACCCGTTTCCTTTATATTTTTATAATTATAGCACCACTATAAAGCTTTGTCAACATTCAAAAATACAAAAAGCGGAAAGCCGACGGCTTTCCTCTTTTTATTTTAAATTACTGGGGAATACCGCTTGAAAGAGTATTCTTCTTCTCTGCAAACTCCTCATCGGTCATCTTGAGAACCTCGATGCCAAGGAAAATACCCTTGATCTCGTTGATCAACATGATGATACCACAAGTGATTACGCCGAAAATTATACGCTTAACACCAACGTTGGTGTTGCCCTGCAAGAAGCAAGGAACGCCTATACCGTTCAAAAGAATGCATATAATACCGAAAGCTATTCTGTTATCCATTATGTACGCCTCCTTTCTGCGATAATTCATTGCCTTAATTATACACACGAAGAGGGTTACTGTCAATAGTTTTTAAGAAAATATTAACAAATTTTTACATAGTTTTTTGATAGGTATTTATATCTTGATTTTCGTTATACGTGGGGTCTCCCGGTTTTATTCCGTTCATTTCCTGCATTATTTTATAAGCTCTTGCGCGGAGCTCCTCTGCCGCTTGACGTGGCGGAAGATCCTTTCTTGCATATATAGGCTCGGCTATATGAAGATCAACGCAAGGACCTTGACCGAATATCCAAAGCAAACCCTTTTTTCTCGGTCTGAAGGACATCGATATCGGAATAAGCGGCTTATCATATTTTACCGCATAATTAAACACGGCAGGCTTTAAGGGACGTATATCGGGATAAAAATACCACATCGAGCCCTCGGGAAATACGTGAAGCCATTTTCCGCTCTTGACCACCTCGTCCATTCCGCGTTTAAAGGACATCATAGAACGAATATCGTCCTCGGGGATAGGCATTCCGCCCAAAGCGCGCATAAAGGGCTGCCATCCGCTCTCAAAATTCGGTTTCCACGCAGGAAAATAGCTGATATGCGGACGAATTGCCTTTTGCACCGCAAGATAGTCCCACATAAAAACGTGATTGGATATGGTTATAGCTCCGTTTTTAAGCTCTGCCTTATGCTTTTTTAGATTTTTCTTTCCGTATATCTTCAATCCGTGCGTAAGACGCATCAACGGAAAAACTATAAGATGCAACAAGGACGCAACTACCGCTCGTCCGATTTTAAAGCAAGCACCCTTGGGCATATAATTATAATCGGGATCAAGCTTTATCTCTCGCGTACGCTTTAATTCAAGCATATGCTGATCACTCTTCTCGGGATAAGTCAAATTTTTATTATGTCTGTAATACATTTTTCAAAAAATCCTTTCCTACGTTTTATCCGCTTACAGTCTCGCCCTGCCAATCGATTATTCCGCCAAATTCAACTACGTTGGTATATCCAAGCTTACAAAGCTTCTCTGCCGCCTCTTTACTGCGGCGACCGCTTCTGCAATATACGAGTATTAGCTGATTCTTATTAGGCAATTCGGGAATTTCACCTTCTCCAATGCTCTCGTTAGGAACGTTTATGGCGTTTGGTATGCGCTTCTCGGCAAACTCCTCGGGAGTGCGTACGTCGAGTATTATATAATCTCTCTCACTCTCCATCATATTAACCGCTTGAAGCATGCTTATCTGCCTATACGTTATCTTTTGAGTCTCGCTCTCGGTGCTTTTGTCCGTATTGTTAGCATTCGATGACGCCGT
>JAZLCC010000048.1:0-3422 GCA_045614065.1 Eubacteriales bacterium
TACCAACTATTGGCTTAAGCAGCAGGTTCAGCTTTGTGCAGAGGTTGGACGTGATACCGGTAAGGGCTTCCGCGATCAGCTTCAGGACGCTTGGGCGGTTGCATCCTTTAATCCTGCTCTTGCAAAGGAGAAGATCCTTGAAACTCTTACGTATATGTACAATGACGGTCGTTGCGTGCGCGGTTGGCTCCCGCTTGACCACCACGTTTACTCCGACGGTCCTACTTGGGTAGCACCCACCATTAATGCATATATTAAGGAGACGGGCGACGTTGACTTCCTTAATCACCCCGTTAAGTATCTTGACGAGGGCGAGGACACCGTTTGGGAGCATATTCTCACCGCTATGAGATTTGCATCCGACGACGTTGGCGAGCACGGACTTGTTCACTCTCGCGACGGCGACTGGAATGACTCTCTTAATATGACGGGACTTCTTGGCAAGGGTGAGTCTGTATGGACATCTATTGCGCTTTGCTATGCTCTTAAGAACACTGCGGAGATTGCAGAAAGACTTCTTGGCGATAGCGCTATCGCAAGCGAAATGCTTGAGCGTCGTGAGAGAATGATGAAGGCAATTAACGAGCAGGCTTGGGATGGCAACTGGTATCTTGCGGCTATCAACGACTATAACGAGAAGGTTGGAAGCCACGAGGAAGCCGAGGGTAGCATCTACCTTAACTCGCAGACCTGGGCGATTCTTGCAGAGGTTGCGGAGGGCGAGAGAGCCGAGCAGTGTATCGCATCTGTTGATAAGTACCTCGATAGTGATTACGGTCCTCTTACTCTCTATCCTACCTATACAAAGTTTAATAACAGAATAGGACGTCTTACAA
This sequence comes from Eubacteriales bacterium, assembly GCA_045614065.1. Taxonomy (GTDB): domain Bacteria; phylum Bacillota; class Clostridia; order Oscillospirales; family CAG-272; genus HGM12713. The sequence continues at coordinate 837 of JAZLCC010000048.1, forward strand.
GCTTTATCCCCGGTATTTGGGAGAACGGAACTCCTTATTGCCACGGCGGAACCTTTAAGGTGGTTGCAGACTGCTTGCTCGGCAGAGGCGACAAGGCTTACGAGACTATTATGAAGATAATGCCTAACAGTGAGACTAACCCCTCGACCCATTCGGGATGTGAGCCTTACGCTCTCACGAATATGTATTTCGGTCCCGACAATCCTCAGAAGGGTAAAACCCTCTTTGCTTGGGTAACGGGTACTGCAGGATGGATGTTCCGTGCGGTAGTTCAGTATATGCTCGGATTCCACCCCGATTACAACGGATTTACTCTTAATCCCTGTATCCCCTCGGATTGGAATGAGGTAACCCTCACCCGTAAGTTCAGAGGTGATATCTATAATATCACTATCAAGAACGAGAGCAAGAAGCAGAGCGGTGTCAGCAAGGTAACGCTTGACGGCGTTGAGGTTGGCGCATCTGTTAAGCTCGTTGGCGACGGAAAGGCACACGACATAGTTGTTATAATGTAAAAAAATAAAAAAGCGGGAGAAATCCCGCTTTTTTGCATTTTTTATGATATAATATAGTTGAAGAGTAACACAAAGGAGGTTTGGATATGAAATTAACCTTTTTAGGGGCAACGCACGAGGTAACGGGCTCTTGCACCTTGCTTGAAGCAAACGGAAGAAAAATACTTATCGATTGCGGAATGGAGCAGGGCGCCGATATATATGAAAATCAAGAGCTTCCTTGTTCGCCTGCGTATATTGACGCCATACTTTTAACTCATGCCCATATCGATCATTCGGGTCTTATTCCGCAGATGGTTGCAAGGGGATACGATGGTCCTATCTATGCCACCGAGGCTACTAAAAGGCTTTGCGATATAATGCTACGCGATTCGGCGTATATTCAAGAAAGCGAAGCCGAGTGGAAGAGCAGAAAATCTATTCGCTCTGGCGGAGAGGCAATAGCTCCGCTTTATACCGTTGCTGATGCGGAAAAGGCGTTAAGGCTTTTTGAGGGCTATGCATACAATAACCCAAAGCAGATATTTGACGGTATAGCCATTGAGTTTTCCGATGCGGGGCATCTTTTGGGCTCGGCAAGCATTCTTGTAACGGTTACCGAGGGGGCTGAAACGAGAAAAATTTTGTTCTCGGGCGACCTTGGAAATAAGCTAAGACCCTTAATAAGAGATCCGCAGCCGCCTAAAAGCGCAGATTTTGTTGTTATCGAATCGACCTACGGTGATAGAATACACGGCGAGCGTCCCGACTATATAGGTCAGCTTACCGAGATATTTCAAGAGACCTTTGATAAGGGCGGAAACGTGGTGATTCCCTCGTTTGCGATAGGCAGAACGCAGGAGCTTTTATATCTTATTCGCATAATTAAGGAGCAAGGACTTGTAAAGGGACACGGAAATTTCCCCGTGTACGTTGATTCTCCGCTCGCAGTTGAGGCTACCAAGATATATCAAGACGGTCTTTACGGCTTTTACGATGATGAAACGCTTGAGCTTTTGAATAAGGGCATAAATCCGATAGATTTTTCCAATATCCGTCTTAGCGTTAGCGCAGAGGATTCTAAAAAGATAAATCTTGACGTGTCGCCAAAGGTCATAATTTCGGCTTCGGGTATGTGCGAGGCGGGAAGAATCCGACATCACTTAAAGCATAACCTCTGGCGTGAGGAATCTACAATTCTTTTTGTTGGATATCAAGCAGATGGAACTCTTGGACGCAAGCTTATTGACGGAGCGGACAGTGTAAGCCTCTTTAACGAGGAAATAGCGGTAAGCGCTCGAATAGCTTCGATTGTTGGCATAAGCGGACACGCGGATAGAGATATGATGCTCGAATGGCTATCTCAAATGCCGACTCTTCCAAAACGTATATTTGTTAATCACGGTGAGGATATGGTTTGTGAGAGCTTCTCTCAGACTATATATAACAAATTGGAGATTCCGTCGTGTGCGCCCTATAGCGGTGATGAATATGATCTTATTGCCGAGGAATTTGTTGCTCGCGGAGCGATTGTTAAGGTTAGCAAGGTATCCGACGGACGTCGCAGAGCAAATCTTGCTTTTGATAAGCTTGTTTCGGCAGGTAAGCGCCTTATGACTATAATAGGGCTTTCCAAGAATTCTATGACTAATAAGGAAATGGCTAAATTCACCGATCAAATTCATAATCTCTGCGATAAATATTCTAAAAAGACGAGATGACGCACTTTTATGGTCGCTTTTTATGGTCGCTTTTTATGGTCGCTTTTTGAAAAAAGCCCCGCAAAAACTTTCACACGGGAAAGTTTTAGGGAGTTTTCAGAGTGCGCTCGACGGTTGAAAGCGCTATGTTCGCACTAACTCAAACGGATAATTTTTTGTTTCGCTTTTTTCTCAAAAAAGCGAATGGGGTTTGGGGCAACGCCCCATATCATACAGCGTTTTCTTTTTGTTAGCTTTTTCTTTTGCGCTTACGGTGTCAAAAGAAAAAGCGGAGTATGGCTTAGATGTCGTTACAAATCAAGGGCGATTCACGAATCGTTCTAAATCAACGAAATTTGATGTTTTATGCCGTAACGCACAACGTAATCATA
>JAZLCC010000049.1:0-32538 GCA_045614065.1 Eubacteriales bacterium
TATTTTTTAATATTTAGTGCAATTTTGTTATGTGCTTAATGCGAGAGTCTCTATGTTTTTTTATGACACTCGCCGTGCATAGCACAAGACGAGCAGGAATTTCCGCAAGAGCATTTGCCCTTTTTCTTATCCCTCACTATCGAGAAAACGGCAAGCGCCACGATAGCGGATATTATTAAAATTACTATTACCGTAGGCCACCACATAATTTTTCTCCTATCAAAACTTAATTTTTAGCTTTTTTAGCTTTGTTAGCGTCAGGTCTAAAGAGGAAAAACGCACCCACGCCAAGCACCAAGAGAGCTCCTGCGAGTCCTACTATGCTAAGTGCAAGATTTGTCGCTCCGAATCCGCCAAGGAAGAGAGAGCCCACCTGATATATAACAAGTGAGAAGGCATACGCAAGCACGGTTTGATAACCGAGTGCAAAAAATGTCCATTTCCAGCTATTCATTTCTCTTCTAATTGCGCCTATTGCCGCAAAGCAAGGAGCGCAAAGAAGATTGAATATGAGGAACGAGAATGCCGCGAGAGCCGCAAGCGACTCGGTGGATCCCAAGGATGCTCTGAAGGCACTCCAAACCTCTGCGCCGTTCTCCGAAACCTCGGAAAGGCCGTAAAGCACGCCAAGCGTTGCAACGATATTCTCCTTTGCAATAAGACCCGTAATAATAGCCACAGCCGCCTGCCAAAATCCAAATCCCAACGGCACAAACAAATATGCCACGGGCTTGCCGATATAGGCAAGAAGCGAATTCGATGCGTCCTCAACCGCAACGAAGGCTCCGTTCTCAAAGCCGAAATACTGCAAAAACCAAAGAACTATCGCCGAAATGAGTATTACCGTTCCCGCCTTTTTTATAAAGGACCATGCACGCTCACCGATCGAGCGAAGAAGGTTTTTCGCGGTGGGCATATGGTATGCGGGAAGCTCCATAACAAACGGCGATGCGTCGCCCGCAAAGAGCTTTGTCTTTTTAAGCATCAATCCCGAAAGAATGACTGCAAGAACTCCTATGAAGAATGCGCTAACCGAAATGAGCGCTGCCCCCACTGCGTTGCTTCCGAACATTACGCCCGAAATAAGCGCTATTACGGGGAGCTTTGCACTACACGGAATAAAGCTTGTCGTAACGATAGTCATTCTGCGGTCGCGCAGATTTTCAATCGTTCGGCTTGCCATAATACCCGGTACGCTACATCCCGTTCCTATAAGCATAGGAATAAAGGATTTACCCGAAAGACCGAATTTGCGGAATATCTTATCCATAACAAATGCTATTCTCGACATATATCCGCAAGCCTCTAAAAACGCAAGGAAGGTAAAGAGGATTATCATCTGCGGTACGAATCCAAGCACTGCGCCGACGCCGCCAATAATTCCATCCTGAATAAGCGAGTAGAGCCACTCGGGAACCGTGTATGCTCCCGCCTCGTTTATTAAAAGCATATCCATAAGCTCGGGAATAGATTTCCAAGAAGCCATAAAGCTTGGCAAAACACCGTCCTCTGCAGCTGCCGAGAATGAACCAAAAAGTCCCTCGTTCATAAAATCAACGGTAAATGCACCAACAGAGCCTATCGAAACAAAATAAACGCAGAACATTATAAGCGCAAATATAGGAAGCGCCAACCAACGGTTTGTAACTATCCTATCTATCTTATCCGACGTTGAAAGTCTGCCTGCGCGCTTTCTTTTGTAAACTCCGTCAAGTATTCTTGCAACGTAAAGATAGCGCTCGTTTGTTATAATGCTCTCGGAATCGTCGTCAAGCTCGGTTTCAACCTCAACGATATCCTCCTCGATATGAGCAACCTTATCCGCATCGAGCGAAAGCTGCTCTATCGCGCGCTCATCACGCTCAAACATTTTTATGGCGTACCATCTTTGCATCTCACGAGGCTGATCGTGCAGAGCCGCCTCCTCGATATGAGCAAGCGCATGCTCAACAAGGCCCGAGAAAATATGCTCGGGAGTTTTTTTACCGTTCTTTGCTCTTTCTATCGCCGCATTTGCCGCCTCCTCGATACCGAGCCCCTTGAGAGCCGATATTTCAATAACGGGACAGCGAAGCCTCTCGGAGAGCTTCTCAATATTTATCTTATCTCCCTGTCTGCGAAGCACGTCTACCATATTTATTGCTACTACCACAGGTATTCCGAGCTCCATAAGCTGAGTTGTAAGATAAAGATTTCTCTCGATATTGGTGCCGTCAACGATATTAAGTATCGCATCGGGGCGCTCAATTGTAAGATAGTTTCTTGCCACAACCTCTTCAAGCGTATAAGGAGAAAGACTGTATATACCGGGTAGGTCAACAACTACCGCTCCGTCATGCTTTTTAAGCTTTCCCTCTTTCTTCTCCACGGTAACGCCGGGCCAGTTTCCAACGGTTTGGTTAAGTCCCGTTAAGGCGTTGAAAAGCGTGGTCTTTCCGCAGTTTGGATTGCCCGCAAGGGCTATCCTTAGATTTTCTGCCATAAAAATTTCCTTTCTGTAGTTAGATATTTCGGACATCGCTAAGCTTTATCCTATACCATTTCGGTTAGCGTATGCTAACCTTACTTGCGCAAAATTGCGGGGCATCCTTGCCCCTTTAAATTTTAGCCTTTTATTTGTTCGACCTCGATCATATCGGCGTCGGCCTTACGAAGCGAAAGCTCGTAGCCGCGAACCTGAAGCTCCATAGGGTCTCCGAGAGGAGCAAACTTGCGGACGTATATCTGCACGCCCTTGGTTATGCCCATATCCATTATACGGCGCTTGATTGCGCCCTGCCCGTGAAGCTTTACAACCTTGACGGTCTCGCCAACCTTGGCATCCTTTAAAGTGATCATTTTCTACGCGTTCACTCCTGTCCAAATTTGAGTTAGCCACTGCTAACTGATAATATTATACACTACCGCAAGCAGTTTGTCAATAATTTTGGAAAATTTTTTTATTTTTTTTAGCTATTTACAAATCGCCGAGGCTATGATATAATAGTTATGTAAAATTTTCACAAAAAAAGGAGTGTCATCATGTCAATTCAAGAATCGGGCGAAATGTATATCGAAAATATTTACGTACTGACAAAGCAGAACGATAAGGTACGCTCTATCGACGTTTGTGAAAGAATGGGATATTCAAAGCCGAGCGTTAGCCGAGCAATCGGAATTCTTAAGCGAAGCGGATATATCGAGGTAGACCCATCGGGCTATATTACCCTTACCGAGAGCGGAATAAACGTTGCCGAGCGCATCTACGAGCGCCACACGATACTCACAGAATTTCTTGTTTCTATCGGCGTCCCGCGCGAGGTGGCAACGCTTGACGCTTGCAAAATGGAGCATATATTGAGCGATGAGGCTTTTGAGGCTATCAAAAAAAGCATCAGCAAAAACTCTTAATGCTCATTTGTAATTTTCAACACAAAAATTTTCAAAAAATGTCAAAACTCTTATTGACATAAATCGACTTATATGCTAAAATATTAAACGGAATTCCCACGGGGAGTTCCGTTTTTATCGTTTTATACCGCCATAGACGGCTAAAATATATTATTGGATTTTGAAAGAGAGCTTTAAGATGTCAAAAAAATTTGATATTTCAAATCTTATATTCGTTTCACTCGACGACGTTCGCAGAGTAAATCTTCCCGTAGGCTCGGCTATCTCCTCGGTTGCCGCTCATTCATCTCTTATTGTAAGAAAAAGCGGAAGCGCTATTTATACCTTTGAGGGCAAGAGCTACGAATCAAGCTCGGATACCGTTCTTTTTATTGCAAAAGGAAGTGAATATAGCCTTTCCATCGAGCAATCGGGAGAATGCACGGTTATCGAATTTGACATATCCCCCGCTCAGGCAGAGGAATTCTTCCAAAACGGAGCTGTATATCAATATATGACGCTTGGAGATAAGAGTATTTCCAAGATAGTAAAAAATCTTCGCCAATTCTACGGTTTGCGAGGCCCTGCATACTATTCCAAGTGCTTCTCCGAGCTTTATTCCTTGATAACTCAGATATCGACCATTCACGCATTCAATTACTCGCTTGCGGGCAAGTACGGAATAATACACGCATCAGTGAAATTCATTGAGGAAAACTACTCCCGCCAGGACCTCTACACCCCAATGCTCGCAGAGCTTTCGGGAATAGGCGAGACCTACTACCGCAACATCTTCTTAGCGGTATTCAATATGCCCCCTGCACACTACATTCAGCTTTACAGAGTTGAAAAATCCAAGGAGCTTTTGCTTAACACCTCGGCAACCATTGAGGAGATCGCCGTTGCCGTTGGATTTGCAAACTCCTCGTATTTCTGCAAGGTCTTTAAGAACCTTACGAATATGACTCCCTCGGATTTTGCGCAAAACTGCCGCTCCATCGGTTAAAATCATTTTGATAACGTAATCTTATATAGAAAGCTAATTTAATATGAAAATTCTTGCAATAGGTGACGTCGTTGGCAAAAACGCCGTAGGTCATCTTCAAAAAAAGCTTTGGGATATTCGAAAAGATCTTAAGGCAGACTTCGCTGTTGTAAACGGAGAAAACGCATCGGATATATACGGCATCGACGAGAACGAGGCAAAGACGATCTTCTCGGCAGGAGCCGACGTTATAACCCTTGGAAATCACGCATTTGGAAGAAAAAACATCTTCTCTATGCTCTCGGACAGTGAGACCATTATCCGCCCCGCAAATTATCCGCCGTTGGCACCCGGTGGCGGCTACACGATACTGAATATATGCGGTTGGAGAATACTTTGCATAAACGTTATGGGAACGGTGTTTATGGAGTCGCTTGCCTGCCCCTTTGCAACGGTTGATAAGATCCTCGACCGTGAAAAAGGCAACTACGATATATCCGTTATGGATATACACGCAGAATCCACGTCCGAAAAGATAGCGCTTGCACGCTATTTTGACGGAAGAATAAACGTTATGTTTGGAACTCACACACACGTTCAAACCGCTGATGAGCAGATATTGCCGCACGGTAGCGGATACATTACCGACCTTGGAATGGTTGGACCTATAAACGGAATAATCGGCTCCTCTGCCGATGCCGTTATTGAGCGTGCGCGCACAAAAATATCCTCTCGCCTCACCGTTGCCGACGGCGAGATACGTGCTACGGGCGCTCTCTTTGAGATCAACGAGGACACAAAAAAGGTTACTCGCGTAACGAGAATAGTATTTTAAGGAAAAATAATATGTCAGAAAAGCTAAACACCTATTCAAGCGCCTCTCTCGCCTATCTTGGCGACTGTATAATAGAGCTTTGCGTAAGAGAATATCTCGTTAAGGAAAAAGGCTTTTCCTCCTCCGCAAAGCTTAATAAAGAGGCTCTCGCCTTTGTTAAGGCATCACGCCAAGCAGAGGCTATGAAGCAGATACAGGACCTTCTCACCGAGGAAGAAAGCGGCGTTTTTCACCGAGGACGCAATATGGGTCATTCAGGCACGCCGAAATCGGCAACTATGGCAGAATACCGCAACGCTACGGGAATGGAAGCGCTTTTTGGCTGGCTCCACCTTGCGGGCAAAAAGGAACGCATCGACGAGCTCTTTCGAGTTGCCTACCGCCTCGACTCAACCGATTCTAACGAATAATAAAGCATCAACGCAATAAACCCAACACAAGGAGAAAAGAAATGAACAACCCCATTATTAAGATCAACGTAAAGGGTCTTGGCTCTATGACTGCCGAGCTCTATCCCGAAAAGGCTCCTCTCACCGTTGCAAACTTTGTAAAGCTTGCAGAGAGCGGATTTTACGAGGGACTTATATTCCACCGCGTTATCAGCGGATTTATGATTCAGGGCGGTGGCTACACCGAGGATATGCAGGATACCGACGCAGAGTCTATCCGTGGCGAATTCAGAGCAAACGGCTTCCCTATGAACGATTTGAAGCACGTTCGCGGCGTTCTCTCTATGGCTCGCACCAACGTTCCAAACTCGGCATCGTCGCAGTTCTTCGTAATGCACAAGGATTCCCCATTCCTTGACGGTCAGTATGCGGCATTCGGTATGCTCACCGACGGATTTGACGTGCTTGACGCTATTGCAAGCACCGAAACGGGAAACTACGGCTGGTATATGCAGGACGTTCCCACAACGCCTATCGTTATTGAGAGCGTAGAGGTTATTTCTAAATAAGCAAATGGCTGTCTCACAAATTTGTAAGACAGCCATTTTTTTGTTTTTACTCATCAAACGTAAATTATCAATTCTTTTTTATTTTGTCTGCGGAGGTACTGCTTTAGCGGAAAAACAGTCTTAACGCTCAATGCCTTTTTAGGGCATATCTCCACACATTTTAAGCATCTCATACATTTATCCGACGGAATACCGTAATGTATAGCGTTCAAAGAGCACTTCTCGGCACAGATATTGCAATTTTTGCAGTTCGAATAATTGTTATATATCTTCACTCCCATTCGGCTTCTGAATGCGGGAGAAACGTTAGCAAGAGGATTTTTATAAAGTCTTGGTATCTTAACGGGTTTGGGAGCCTTTACCTTATCTATTATCGGCAAAAGCTTATCAAAATCCAAAAACTCAACGTCATCATCAATGTAGGAATGCTTGGTTGGAATATACGCTCCCGCAACTACGTTCATTTTATATTGGTTTTGAATTTCGTATATAACGTTACCGCAACAAATTTTGCCGTAGGTTGCCACAACCGTCAAAGCCTTTACCGAGGATTTTTCCAAAAAGCTCTTAACTATGTACGGAATATTCTGACAGTGAACGGGAAAAACAAGAACAAGATTATCAAACTCGTAATCATTATTTTTCTCGATATTAACAAGAGGATAATCGAGCTGCTCGGAAAAATATTCCGCAATTTTCTTGCTACGACCTGAATTTGAATAAAAAACTACCGCATTAATCATTTAATATAACCTTTCATAATAGCGCATTCGGGAAGCTCGCCAAGTGAAAATCCAAGAGATTCTCGAAGCTCTGCCATTGCCCTCTCGCGCGAGAGATTGTTGCTTCTGCTTGCAATAGAAATTTCAAGAGCGCTAAACGGTATCATATCACTACGCATATGATAAAATCTCAAAAATTGAGAGTGCTCCTTGCATTTCTCTATCATACAGCTTGTATGCAAGCCCTTATTGCTCATTTCGGGAGCGACCCAACCGCACTCACGCACGATGGTGTCCTTGATTTTTTCCCAATCATAAACTCCGCCGCATATTTCGTCAAGATCGACCTGAACGAATGCGGGAATATTTCCCGTTATGGAAGATATGCGAATGGCTCGTTTTAATGGATCCACTATATTTGGAACGTCCTTTATTGCCTTGCAAACGCTCGAAACGAGCTGGTTTGAATATCCCGACATATTTTTCAATTTGCTATCCCCGTATGCAAGCTGCTTCATTGTTGCAAGGGTGTGGAATTGCCCCATTGAAAACGGTGGGTGAAGCGTTAAAATTCTTCCCACGTTCAAAAGCGCATTCATTACCTTGCTCTGCGAAAATGAATAGGCTATTTTAGGCGCCATATGATTAAAATACAACCCAAGCATTTGCGCAGGCTCGTTGCCCGCCACAAAATACGGCACCTTATTTGCCACAAGCTCAGGATAAAACAAAACGTATGCAAGCGATGGACAAGCGCAGGTGTTCTCGCTCAAGGAATAAAGCTTTTTATATATCGCTCTCAAATCGTCATTCGATACTCTTCGACTTATGAACTCAACCGAATCCAAGTACGTTTTTGCGTTCTCTATGCTCTTTTTTGCAAGCTCCGACATATACGGTATCTCCCAAGTGAGAGCAAGCACACGAAGCTTTAAAACCCTTGAGAGATAATAAAGCAGATACGTAGAATCCTTTCCGCCCGTATAAAAAACCGCAACGTCAAATCTTGATTTCTTTGATTTTGGAAATCTATTCATCACGGGGAGAATGCTTTTTAATTTTTTCGTTTCCTCGGCGGATTGACAAATCGGGCATCTGCCGTTTGAGTCAAACTCGATACCGGGTATCATAAAATCGTTTGCAACGCAGGTCGAGCAAAATCTCGCCTCGTCAAAGCAGGTGGGAATTTTTACTTTTTCCTCTGCTTTAACTATCTGCTTGCCCACAAAAGAGCCTAAAGCATCAAGCTCCTCTTGTGTAAGCTCGCACGGAAGCCTACCGATTATATCAGCTTGTCTTTTTGAAAGCTTTACCGTATTTTTAAAAAGATACGGTCGGTTTCTAAGACCGTAATATTTCAAGATCCCGTTTTCTTCAAGCTTCCATCTGCTTTGTATGTCATACATTAAGGTTCACCTATTATATCTGCTTGTTTTACTTTGCCGTAGTTATAGAAGAAACAATATATCTTCTTATCTGACCGCAGGCTATATTGAGCGACACGAATATGATGCACATCGACGCCCACTTATCGGGTGAACGCCACAACCGACTCGACGTGTCCGCTTCTCGGAAACATATCAACGGGAGAAACGCTGCTCATCTCATAATTTCTCTCGATAAAATACCTTGCGTCTCGCGCCAAGGTATCGGGCGAGCAAGAGACGTAAACAACCTTTTTTACGCCGATATCCGCCAAGGTGTTTACAAGCCTTTCGGTGCTTCCCTTGCGCGGCGGGTCTATAACCACTACGTCGGGAACACAACCGCCCAAAGCCGAGAGGAGTATATCCTTATCCGATGCATCGGCGCAGATAAACTCGGCATTCTCTATGCCGTTGCGCTTCGCATTTTCTCTTGCGCATATTACTGCGCTTTCAACTATCTCAACACCAACAAGTCTTTTTGCGTTTTTTGCCATAGAAAGACCTATCGTTCCCGTACCGCAATAAAGGTCGGCAATAAGCTCTCCGCCCTTAAGGTCGGCAAGCTCGCGCGCCTTGTTGTAAAGAAGCTCCGCGCCATCACGGTTAACCTGATAAAAAGATGCGGGGCTTATAAAAAATCTAAGTCCGCAAAGCTCGTCCTCAATACCGCTCTTGCCATAAAGCGTTTTGTACTCCTTGCCGAGCACAACGTTGGTATCTTCTCTATTAAAATTAAGCATAATGCTTACAACGCCATCGAATCTCTCGGTGATACGCTTAACAAGCGCATCGCTTCCGTTAAGCTCAAATCCGTTAAGTACAAGGCAAAGCATTATCTCGCCTGTTTTTTCGCCTATGCGAAGATATATATGTCGCAAAAGTCCGCTTTGCGTTTCCTCATTGTAGATGCTCCATCCCTGCTCGTCCGCAAGCTCGCAAACGGTGCGCAAGATCGGTGCAAAAACAGGATTTTGTATTGCACACCCCTCTGCGGGCACAACGTTATGAGTTTTTGCGGCGTAAAATCCGGCAACGGTCTTTCCCTTTACCTTTGCCAAGGGATACTGCCCCTTATTTCTATATCCGCGCTCTCTGCCCGCAGAAAGAACGGGCAATATGCAAGCATCGGGTATTCCCGCCTTTGAAAAGGCGTTTTTTACGTAATTATGCTTTAATTCAAGCTCACGCTCGTATTTTATATGACGGTAAACGCATCCGCCGCAGGAAAGCGGCATATCGCAAAATCCGTCCACTCTATCGGCGGATGGCTTGAGTATTTCCTCAAGCCTTGCCACCGAAAAGCTCTTGTTGACCTTTATTATCTTGGCACGCACGGTATCTCCGCTAACGGCGCCTCTTACGAATACGACCTTTCCGTCGATCCTTCCAACGCCGTTGCCGAAATTGTTAAGGTCGGTTATATCGAGCTCTATTATAGAATCCTTTTTAAGCTCAGTCATTTATATAATATTCCCTGCCGTTATCAAGGCAAAGACAAGCCAAGGGCTCGCCAAACGCCGCACCGCAATCTATAATTATAGATCCCTCACCGTAAAATATCTTTCCGTTATCTGCGCCCTCGATCATATAGGTGGGAACGTGGCCCGCAATAACCGTTACGCCGTCAATAAGCTCTCTTTCAAGATCGATAGGCTCCGAGATAAAATCCTCAGGCATATAATCCTCAAGTGGCGTGCTTGCATCATAGTCGGCAATTCCCGCATGAACGAGAAGATACTTGTGTTTGCCAACCTTGACCTCCTCGTAAAGCGACATATCCTCAAGATACTCAATAAGTCCCTCGCGAAGATCGGCGTCAAGCGCCTTGAAATCCTCCATTACCTTAGCGCCTCCGTCTTCCATCCAAGCAGCCATTTCGGCAATTACGTCCTGATCGGGACGAATACCGTCAACAAGCATATCGTTAAGGGCACGGAGCATACGAACCGCTCTGTAATCGTGGTCGCCCACTATCGGAATAATATTAAATCTCATACTGAGATCGCAAAGAAGCTCTATAGACTCGTCGCCGTAGTCAACGATATCGCCAAGAACGTACATAATATCCTTATCTGCAAAATTTATCTCCTTAAGGAGCTTTTGAAACTTTGCATTTGAACCGTGAAGATCGGAAACAACGTAAACCATAATATTTTCCTCCAAAAATCTTTTCTTAAATTGCTTTTATTACGTTACTGAAATAAACGTCGCATTCAATTGACGGGTCTATCTCAAAAATGAACTCCTTCAATACACCGCAAACGGGATGCTCTGTAAAAAAGTGTCCTGCCTCAACGAGGTTAAGCGGCGCATATTTAAAATCGGGCGCATCGGTCATTGCGTGATAATCGAGCGTGCCGCTAAGATAGGTATCTGCGCAAAGCTCGCGCGCGGCAGAAATAAAGCTTCCGCCACCGCCGCCAACAACGGCAACCTTATGTGCTTTTACGCCTGCGTTTGCCAAAAGAACGTAGGGCGCGCCAAGAAGCTCCTTAACACGCTTTGCAAACTCCTCGGGCTCAATAGGCTCCTTAAGATAGCCTATTCTTCCAAGCTCGATGCCGTCTGTGGCTACCGTGCCAACGTCGGAAAGCTCCAAAAGCTCTGCAAGCTTATCGTTAACACCGCCCTCACAAGCGTCAAGACGGGTGTGGAATGACATTACCGATATTCCCGCCTCTATTATTTTTATTACCTTTGAGGAGATATATCCCTCATCGTCAACCGACTTAAGTCCGTTGAAAATAAATGGGTGGTGCGAAATTATAACGTCGTATCCGTTATCTCTCGCATAGTCAACGACCTCGCCCGTAACGTCGAGCGCAGTAAGTACCTTTTTTACCTCCTTGCTTCCGTTAGGACAGCACATAAGTCCGTCATTATCCCAAGAGCAGGAAAGCTCGCGGGGTATTCTTTTATCAAGTGCAGAATAAAGCTCTCTTACGTTCATTTTTTCTATCTCCGTTAGATATTTTCGTATTCGTTTATCAAATTCAAAAGCTCGCCGTCATCTCCCGCAGAAAGTCCTGCGCTTTTTTTACCCTCTATACGGGCATTTAAAATTGCAGACTCTCGCCTTAAAGCATCAAGCAAAAGAGGCTCGCGGCGCAAAAGATTTATTTTGCCAAAGTGAAGCTCAAGCAAGCTCGCTTCGGTGTTTCTCTCGGTATATCTTGCCTCAAGCATCTGATATATCTTGCCGTCCTCAATAATCATCTCCTCGGTTATCTCAAAGCCGTTTGAGAAAAGAAATTCTCTTAAAAGCTCGGGATGCGTCATCGGCTGCAAAATAAGTCTTGGGCGTTTTTCCTTTACCCATTCAGCGCTTGAAATAATATTTAAAATAAGCTCGCCACCCATACCGAGAATAAAAACGGTATCGGGCGAATATTCGTCTATTTTGGAAAGTCCGTCAGAAAGAACGGGGATAACGCCGTCCTCTGCGGAAAATTCGAGAATATTGCGTTTTGCCCTCTCGATAGGGCCTTCATTTATATCACTTACAACGGCGCCTCTTATCTTACCCTTTGTGTAAAGATATATCGGCAAATATGCGTGGTCGGTTCCGACGTCGGCGATAAACTCGCCGCCCTTGATAAAGCCTGCCGCCGCCAAAAGTCTTTTGCTGATTTTCGGTGAATTCACGTTTTGCTCCGTATTTATCGATTTTTTGTAATTTTTTCAAATAAATTCTGCCAAAGCCCGCCTCACCGAAAGAACGGCAAAAGCGGGCTTTAAGCAAAGCGTTGATTTATCTTACGCCTCTAAAAAAGCGTTGATCTTTTCTACGAGCGCATCCGCATCAGTTCCGTGAACTGCGCAAGCATCCTCAATGGATTCGCCTCTTGCAGAGGGGCATCCCAAGCAATGCATGCCTATCTCAAAGAAAAACTGTGCCGTTTCGGGCGCAAAATCAAGAACGTCGCCAATGATAGATTCTTTGGTTACCTTCATTTTAAATTCCTCCTTAAACGAATTATCTTACTTAAATATTATAAGCAAAAAAGCTCAAAAAGTCAATAAAAACACTTTATTTTTTAAAAAAATTATGTTATAATACTAAAGATCAAGAAAATTTTACCTTTTTAGGTTGACTTTATAAAAGCCTATATCAATCAAGGAGGAAATATGTCCCCGAAAAAGCAAAATCAGTCCGAAAGTCCGATAAAAAAGAACGGTCAGCCGATAGCGTTTGCCATTATAAGCGCTTGGCTCCTTACCCTCTCGGGCTTTTCACTAATTTCACCAATAACCTTTGCAAGAGTTCCCGAATATACCGACAGTATACCGATAGCTTTGTTCTTTTTAATAGTCGTTAGCCTCTCGGCGGGTCTCTTTTGCCTTAACAAATTTCTTCTAAAGAAATCGCTCTTTATAATCATGCCGCTTTCCTTTATGGTCTACGGCGCAGTATCAACCGCTCTTTCGGCAAACAACGTAGCAACAAGAGCATTCTCGGCATTTATATTTGCAATTCTCTCGCTTATTATATTGGTTCTTTGCATAAACTACGCAAAAAATCAAAAAATACCGCTTCCCACAAAGGATATTTCCTTTACGGCGTCGCTTATTATAGTTATTTCGGCATTCGTTATTCTCTCGGCGTATTGGATATTCTTGCTTTGGGCAAGAACCTCCAGCTACTGCGCACCGGGATTTGATATGGGAATATTCACGCAGATGTACGATAATATGGTTGAGGCAAAATTCGGCTTCCAGCCTATAACCACCTGCGAGCGAGGCTCCGAGCTTTCGCACTTTGCGGTGCATTTCTCGCCCATTCTCTACTTCTTGATGCCCTTCTGCCTCTTTATCGAGCCCACAATAGTGCTCGTATTTGCGCAGATACTCTTGGTTCTCTCGGGCGTGTTCCCGATATTCCTCATTTGCAGACAGGTAAAGCTCTCAAACCTCAAAACAACGGTTATGTCCTTGCTCTACCTCTTGTATCCCGCAATGAGCAGTGGCTCGTTCTACGATTTCCACGAGAATGCATTTTTAGCTCCGTTAATACTTTGGACTCTCTATTTCTCACATAAGAAAAAATGGTATAACACCCTGCTTATGTTTATATTTGCTCTCCTCGTGCTTATGGTCAAGGAGGATGCGGCGATATACGTTGCGTTTATATCGCTCTACCTTATTTTCGGTCAAAGAAAATACGTTCGCGGAGCATCGATGTTCGTAATGACGGTGGCATACTTCTTCTTTGCGATATATATGATATCCTTCTTCCAACAGGATATGGTATTCGGCGCAGAGGGAAATATGCTAAGCTCACGCTACGCAAACATCATAGGCGAGGAGGGTGGATTCCTCTCTCTCGTCAAGGTGCTTATTCTTAACCCTGCGCTCTATGCGGTTGAAAGCCTTACGGCAGATAAGCTCACCTATGCGCTTAATATGCTCCTTCCCCTTGCATTCCTTCCGCTTATCACGCGCAAGCCCTCTCGTTGGCTCCTTTTAGGCCCCTTCTACGTTTTAAATCTCGTTACCGACTATCAGTATCAGTACGATATCGGATTCCAATACTCCTTTGGCTCGGGAGCACTTCTTATCTACCTTGCGGTAGTTAACCTTGCAGACCTTTCAAGCGACGCACTCTTCCCCTCTGCCAATACAGAAATTGAGTTTAACGAATCGGCAATAGACGAGGCTATCGCATTAAGCGAATCCGAGAGCGATGCCGCTGCGGCTATCAAGGAAAGCGTTGCGTCTATCGTTATAAAGAAGTTAAAGCAGGAAAAGGTGAGATTCATATCCTACCTTACCACAATAGGACTTATATTTGCAATATTCTCTGCGGTATTTATTCAGGCAGGCAGAGCGCCCGCGCACTTCACCTATGCAAGACGCCTTGTGAGCGAGAGCCAATCAATAGAAACGGCAACCGAGGTGCTCTCACGCATCGACCGCAACAAGAGCATTTTTGCAACCTCGATGTATATCACACCTCTTTACGATGCAGACGAGCTTTACAGTGCGCTTCAAGTCTTTGACGGAAACAACAATATAATCTACTACACCGATATCGTTGTTCTCGATTTGAGAGATTATATTTCCGACTCGAAGAAGGCGGGACTTTGGACAAGCAAATATCTCCTTGACGGCTACGAAATAATCGAAGAGCACGAGGGAGTAATAAGAGTTTTGCAAAGAACCGAGGAATCTCCCCCCACGGGCTACTCCGAGGAATATCTCAGATATCAAGAATACCTCAAAGAGGCGCAAAACGAAGAACAATAATACAAAAAGGCTGAGTCAAAAGCTATTAATCAAGCTTAAGACTCGGCCTTATTTTTATAATCTTCTATTTCTCAATAACCACAAAATTACCGTTATCAATTCTTTCGGATATCTGCTCTAACGGCACACGATAGCGCTTTGCAAGGTCAAATGCGCTCTCGCTTGAAGAGGTAAAGCACACGATAAATTGATTTTTCTCCTGCTTAATATCCTCTCCAAAGCTTGCGCTTGAAAGTATATCGACCTCGCTCTCACCGTAGGCTATTGCCGATATCGAGAGCTCGCTTTCGATAAGCAGATTTTCTCTATCACTGCGCGCACGCGGATTGCTTACGCAAACGCTTGCGTTGTATCCCTTGACACAAAGCTCGCCACCATCGCTCTCTTGCTTAAAGGGGATCGTTAGATCACAGGCGCAAAGCTCGCCGTCGCATCGGTAAATAATTTTATATTTCGTCTTTCCCCTAAGAGTGTATCTTCCCTTTTCAAGCGAGCATTCCTCGCATTCGGCGTTGCCAAACACGTCGATTATCTCGGCATCCTCAGGGAGCCCTATATCCGAGATAGGCATGCGCTCGCTCTGCGTGATGCTCGAATTTTTGTTGAACAAAAGCACGGGCAGAGCTATTTTCTTATATTCCGCAGAGCAGGTCTGCTTTGTTGAGAAGATGTCCTTAACAAGGCTCACACCCGCATTCTGCGCAACGCAGACCTCTAAAACAACGCCCGCCTCAATGCTTGCTCTGCCATCCTCAACGCTCACGTCGATCTCGTTAACGCTACCCGTAGCGCGGCAGAATATATCTCCCTCGTAAAGCTCAAGCTCGTCAAGATCACTCTCCGCATCAAACGGCAATCTTCTTGCCACGCGCTCGATCCTTCCATCCTCTTCAACAAGCAAGCGAATAATTGCCTCACCGCTGATTCTCACAACCTCGCCGTCAACCCGTGCATCGCTTACGATAACCTCACCGCTTGAATAGATTATTCTTGCATCGGGGCCAATCATATACTCGTCGGAGAGCATTACAACGTCCGAGCTCTCGCAACGCAGAAATGCACAAGTGGCGTCCTCTTGACGTCGGTATAGCGCCTCGGACTCATTCTCGCCCCGCAGATCCTCGCAGAGCGTAGATCTTCCAAAGCAGGAAACGTCGCATCTCACAGCGCCTCTTATCTGCAATCTTCTCGGCGAGCTTATTCTCACGCTTGAGCCGTCGCTCAAAAGCGAGCATATCACCGATGCGCTCTCGCCTATATCAAGCCTTTCGGCATTCTCCAACGGCATCGAGCAGCCGTACTCTGCGGAAAATGGCACTCCGTAAATTTTTCCGTCAACGCCTGAGTACAAAATGACGTAATCTATAGCTCCGCTTATATCCACACTTCTCGCCCCGATAAATTTTGAGGGCGAGAGCAGATTCTCACGCAAGGCAAGAACTCTGCGCACGTCGGGATACCCCTCGGGTATAGTAACGTCCTCGTTTATATCACAATTTATTACCCTTTTAGACATGGGCAAGGATATCACGCTCTCGGGTGCTCCCGTTTCCATATTATAGCTCATTTTATCTCTCCTTAAAGAATAAATTTTGTTTCTCGTAAAAAATCTATGATGTTAACTGCCTTTTTATTACAAAATCTTTGACATAAGAGAAAAAATATGATATAATATACTTTGTATGCTCATAAGACAACAAAGGAGGAGAAAAATGGTTAAGATAACAGACGTTTTACCGCGAAGCCGTGCCGAAAAGGCGGGGATCTTGAGCGGTGATATACTCATTTCGATAAACGGTAGAGAAATAAACGACGTGCTCGACTATCGCTTTTATCTCGCCGAGAAAAAAATAACTCTCCTTCTCAAACGAGGCGACGAGGATCTTGAGGCTACAATACTCAAAAAGGAATACGATGACATAGGTCTTGACTTTGAAACTCCGCTTATGGATAAAAAGCATTCCTGTGAGAATAAATGCGTATTCTGCTTTATCGATCAGCTTCCAAAGGGTATGCGCGACACGCTCTATTTCAAGGATGATGACTCACGCCTATCCTTTCTGCACGGAAATTACGTAACGCTCACTAATATGCGCGATAGAGATATCGAGCGCATAATAGAGATGCACATTTCTCCCGTAAACGTTTCGGTGCACACGACGAACCCCGAGCTTCGTTGCAAAATGATGAAAAACAAGCGTGCGGGCGAGGTGCTTTCCTACCTTAAACGCCTCTCCGATGCAGGTATTTCGCTTTGCTGTCAAATAGTGCTTTGCAAGGGCATTAACGACGGAGCCGAGCTCGACAGAACGCTCCACGATCTTATGGAGCTTCGCCCCGCAATTCAAAGCGTGGCAATAGTCCCCTCAGGTCTTACCAAATTTCGTGATGGACTTTACCCCTTGGAGCCTTTTACCAAGGAGGATGCGCGAGGCGTTATTCAGCAAATCAACGTCTACGGCGAATGGTGCCTTAAAAAATTCGGCACAAGGCTCTTCTTCCCTGCCGACGAGTTCTACATAAAGGCAGAGCTTCCGCTTCCGAGCGACGAATTTTACGAGGACTACTCACAAATAGAAAACGGCGTCGGCATGCTCACAGATATGCAAACGGCTATCGATTACGAGCTTTCCGACATCAGCGCATATTCGGACTTTTGCGGAAATCGCAAGGTCTCAATCGTTACGGGATACGCCGCATACGAGCATATAAAAACCATCTCAAAAAAGCTTGAAGCGGCTTTTTCGGGACTTTCGATAAACGTATACAGAATAAAAAATAATTTCTTTGGAGAATCGATAACGGTTGCGGGGCTTCTTACCGCAGGCGATATCATAGATCAGCTTAAGGGCAAGGAGCTTTACGATGCGCTTCTCATTCCGTCAAATGCGCTCCGTGCCGACGGCGAGGTCTTTCTTGACGATATAACTCCCGAGGAGTTATCGAAGGCTTTGAACGTTCCAATATGCGTTTCAAGCAGTGATGCTCAAAGCTTTATCTCTTGCGTTCTTGGAATTTAAAAAATTATGATAAAAAATTAAGGAGGGCAAAAAAATGGCAAAGCCAATAGTTGCTATCGTCGGCAGACCTAACGTCGGCAAAAGCACTCTTTTTAATAAGCTTATAGGCGAAAGACGCTCTATAGTAGAAGATACTCCGGGCGTTACTCGCGACAGAATATACGGAGAGACCGAGTGGTGCGGAAAGCCCCTCGTTATTATCGACACGGGAGGAATTGAGCCTAAGACCGACGATATAATTTTAAAGCAGATGCGTTTTCAGGCAGAGGTTGCAATTGAGAGCGCAGACGTTATCGTCTTTATGTGCGACGTTCGCACGGGTCTTACCGCAGACGACCGTGATATTGCCGTAATGCTCCAAAAGAGCGGAAAGCCTATCATCCCATGCATCAACAAGTGTGATAGCGTGGGTGCGCTTCCCTTTGAGTTTTACGAGTTTTACGAGCTCGGATTTGAATGTGAGCCTATCGCCGTTTCCTCGGTTCACGGAAGCGGAACGGGCGACCTTCTTGACGAGGTATTAAAGGTTCTCCCCGAGAATATCGGAAACGACGACGAGGACGAGGGCATCAAGGTTGCCGTTATCGGTAAGCCTAACGCAGGCAAATCCTCTATAATCAACAAAATAATGGGTCAGGAGCGTCTTATAGTTTCCAACATTGCGGGAACAACGCGCGACGCAGTTGACACCCAGGTGGTTATTAACGGAAAGAAATACACCTTTATCGACACGGCAGGTATTCGCCGTCAGTCGAAAATCAACGATAAGATAGAAAAATACAGCGTTCTCCGCGCTCATATGGCGGTTGAGCGTGCAGACGTATGCCTTATTATGATCGATGCCGCAACGGGAATCACCGAACAGGATGAGAAGATAGCGGGCATTGCGCACGAGGCAGGCAAGGCCTCGATCATCGTTGTAAACAAGTGGGATTCGATTGAAAAGGATAATTCCACAACCAATCACTTTAATGAGAAGATCCGCACCTCGCTTGCATATATGCCCTATGCGCCGATAGCATACGTTTCGGCTCTCACGGGTCAGCGAGTAAGCACTCTCTTTGAGAAGATAGACGAGGTATACGCTCACTCAAATAACCGTATCACCACGGGTATGCTCAACGAGGTACTCGCAGAGGCTACGATGCGTGTTCAGCCTCCCTCCGATAAGGGTAGAAGACTTAAGATCTACTATATGACTCAGGTATCGGTTGCACCGCCTACCTTCGTTATATTCTGCAACAATGCAGAGCTCTTCCACTTCTCATATCAAAGATATATCGAGAACTGCTTGCGTGAGACCTTTGGATTTGTCGGCACGCCTATCCGTCTCGTTATTCGAATGAAGGGTGATGAGTGATGAGCGCTCAAAAAAGACTTAAAGGAATCCTTTTCGATTTCAACGGCACTCTATTTTTTGACACCGATTGCCACGTAAAAGCGTTTGAAAAATACTACGCATCAAAAAATATGGACGTGCCGAGCCGTGAGTTTATTATTACCAATCTCTTCGGCTTATCCAACGAGGCAATTTACAGATCCTACTTTGACGCAAACGCAACGATCGAGGATTGCAAGCGCTTTGGCAGAGAAAAAGAGGGATTCTATTACGAGGCGTGTTTAACTCCCCCATTTGAAATGAAATATTCAAACGGAGTATGCGAGCTTCTCTCATACCTTAAGGAGAATGGCATTCCCTACTGCCTCGCAACGGGCGCAGGCTTAGATAATATCGCATTTTACAACGAGCATCTCGAGCTTTCAAAATGGTTCGACCGCGAGCATATAGTTTGCGCAGACGATGAGGTAAAATGCAAGCCCGACCCCGCAATATACGAATATGCGGCATCAAAAATAGGTCTTACCGCTCCCGAATGTATCGTATTTGAGGACGGAACGTTAGGACTTATAGCCGCAAATAAGGCAAACGCAGGCGCGGCGATCGCTATATATGAGGAGGGGCTCGCCTCTCCGCTTATCAAGGGGGCGCACGCGGACGCCGTATATCACGATTTTTCAAAGTGGAGAGAGATTCTTCAAGGCTTTGGACTTTAATTCCTTTATTTTTTAAAAGGAGGTAGAAAAAATGTTTGTAGATAATGTAAAAATATACGTTAAAGCAGGTGATGGCGGAAACGGAGCCGTATCCTTCAGACGTGAAAAATACGTTTCTCACGGAGGACCCGACGGCGGTGATGGCGGACACGGCGGAAATATAATTTTCCGTGTTGACGAGGGCACCAATACCCTTCTCGCCTTCAGATATAAGCACAAATTCATCGCTCAAAACGGCGAGAACGGCAAGGGTGGAAAATTCCACGGCGCAACTGCTGCGGATATGATAATTTCTGTTCCTCAGGGTACCATCATTCGCGATGCGGCAAGCGGAAAGATAATTCACGATATGACCGAGAACGACGGCGCAGACTATCTCTGCTGCAAGGGCGGCAAGGGCGGATTTGGAAACCGTCGCTTTGCAACCCCCACCCGTCAGATACCTATGTTTGCAAAAAGCGGACGCAAGGGCGAGGAAAAGGAGCTTATTCTTGAGCTCAAGATGCTCGCAGACGTTGGTCTTATAGGCTTCCCAAGCGTTGGAAAGTCCTCTATTCTCGCAAGAATAAGCTCGGCAAAGCCTAAAATTGCCGACTACCACTTCACCACCCTCTCGCCAAATCTCGGCGTTGTATCTACGGGTGAGGAGCGTGGATTTGTTGCGGCGGATATCCCCGGACTCATTGAGGGCGCCGCCGACGGCGCAGGTCTCGGACACGCTTTTTTGCGCCACGTTGACCGTTGCAGACTTCTTTTGCACGTTGTGGATATCTCTTGCTCCGAGTATAGAGACCCCATCGAGGATATCAAAACCATCAACACCGAGCTTGAGCGCTACAGCCCCGCGCTCGCGCTTCGAGATCAGATAATCGTTGCAAATAAATCCGATATACTCGACACCGAGCGTGTTGATATCGAGGCATTCGAAGCCTTTGTTAAGGAAAACGGATGGGAGCTTCTCTACGTTTCTGCAGCTACGGGCAAGGGTCTTAACGATATGATAAAGCTTGCCGATAAAATGCTCGCAGAGCTTCCGCCTATGCTCGTTTACGAGTCGGAATACGAGCCCGAGGACGAGTACGTCGGCGCTTCGCGTGATACCACGGTTCGCCGTGAGAACAACACCTTCTACGTTGAGGGCGAATGGCTCTACAACCTCGTTGGACAGGTTAATTTTGAGGATTACGAATCTCTTAACTTCTTCCAGCGTGTTCTTAAGAAGAGCGGCGTCTTTGAGCTTCTTGAGCAAAAAGGATGCGTTGACGGTATGACGGTTTCTATCTACGATTTCGAGTTTGATTACGTTAAGTAAATAATATTTAATCAAAGCAAAAGCGCTCAACCTGTGCAAATCATAGGTCGAGCGCTTTTTTACGTTAACGCATAAGAAATCGAAATTTATTTAAAGCTTTTCGAAAAATTAAGGGAAGGAAGCTTTTTAGCAAAACTTCCTTCCCGAAAGATATATTATATCAAATTATTATTCAGTCATAACGGGCTCGGTCTCGCCTGCTTTAACCGCCTCAAAGTCTGCCTCAATTTCAGCCGAGGGCTTCTTTGTAAGGAGAGATACAACTACGATAAAGATGCAGGAGATGATGAATGCGGGGAGAAGCTCGTAGATCGTGAGAGCCTGAATACCGTTCGCCTTACCGATAGGATTGATAAGGAGCTTCCAAACGAATACCATAATACCGCCGCTGAGCATACCTGCAATAGCGCCTGCCTTAGTGGTACGCTTCCAGAAGAGCGAGAAGATCATAAGAGGACCGAACGTTGCGCCAAATCCTGCCCAAGCAAAGGAAACAAGCTTAAAGATAACGCTGTTTTCGTTAAGAGCAAGGAGTATAGCGATTATAGCGATAGAGCCGAGAGTAATTCTTGTAGCCCACATAACCGCCTTGTCGGTAGCCTTTTTGTGGATAACGCCCTGATAGATGTTCTTTGCAAATGCCGAAGCCGCAATAAGCAAGTAGGAGTCGGAGGAGCTTATTGTTGCGGCAAGAATACCTGCCATAATAAGTCCTGCAAGAATAGGAAGTGCTCCGCTGCTGAATACCGTTGTGGTAACGGTGATAAAGATGTTCTCTGCGCTTGATGCGGTAAGATGCTCTGTGGGGAAGAGTGTACGTCCCATAATACCGATAAATACCGCAACTGCAAGAGAAACAGCTACCCAAATAATAGCAATTCTTCTTGATGCCTTAAGCTCCTTCTCTTTTCTGATAGCCATAAATCTAAGAAGAACCTGAGGCATACCAAAGTAACCGAGACCCCAAGCAAGAGTCGAGCAAACGGTGAGAAGGTTGTAGGAGCTCTTAGCGCCAAATACAGCCTCGCCGTTTTCGTTAACGATCTGCTGTCCTGCCTCATTAAGCTCGGGAGATGCGAGGCTGAAGAATTCAAAGAATCCTTCGATATTCTTCGAATTTTCAATAACCGCACCGATTCCGCCTGCCGAAACAGTACCGATAATAACTACTGTGCAAAGCGCTGTTACCATTACGATAGCCTGCATAAAGTCAGATGCGCTCTCTGCCAAGAATCCGCCGAGTATTGTATATGCAAGGACGAATATTGCGCCGAGAATCATCATCGGAACGTAAGGAAGATTGAAAAGCGTTGAGAAAAGCTTTCCGCAGGTAACGAAGCAGCTTGCCGCATATACCGTGAAGAATATAAGAATGAAGAGTGCTGAAATTGTCATAATAACCTTCTTCTTCTCTCTGAAACGGTTGGAGAAGAAATCGGGGAGGGTTATCGAGTTGTTAGCGCGCACGCTGTAACGGCGGAGACGCTTTGAAACGATAAGCCAGTTAAGGTAGGTTCCCACTGCAAGACCTACTGCCGTCCAAAAGGCGTCGGCAAGTCCGCACCAGTAGGCAACTCCGGGAAGTCCCATCAAAAGCCATCCCGACATATCCGATGCCGAGGCGGAGAAAGCGGTTACCCAAGGACCAAGGGAACGACCGCCAAGGAAATAGTCGTCGGAGCTTTGGTTAGCTCTCTTGGCAAATATAATACCGATGGCAATTACCACCGCCATATATACAGCCATCGCAACCAAATGCATGATTTGTTCTTGTGTCATGATTTACCTCTGTATATTCATAAAAATTTTATCTATTATACCATAAAATGAATAATTTGTCAATATATATTGAATTTATGATAAAAAAAGAGTATAATATATGTATAATTTTGCAAAGGAAGTAAAAATGGATATCTGGTATATGAACGGCGCGGGCAATAGCTTTTGTGTTGTTGACGCGCGACAGGAAAATATAGATATGAGCTCCATGGCAAGGGATATATGCCAAAAAAGAGGCACCGACGGCTTTATGGCGCTTGCAAGCTCTGACGTTGCCGATTTTAAATTACATTTTTATAATTCGGACGGCTCACGCGCCGAGATGTGCGGTAACGGCGCACGGTGCATCTGCCGATTTGCCTACGAGAACAAGATCGCGGGCGAAAAAATGACGGTTGAAACAGATGCGGGAATGCTTTTTGGCGAGAGAATAAGCGAGAGCATTTACAAGGTACGGCTTAACACGCCCCAAAATATAATTTTAAACAAAAAAGAGGGCGTAGACTATGCGGTAGTCGGTGTTCCCCACGCTACAATCAAGCTCGATTCGCTTGAATGGAAGGATGCCGAAAGGCTTTTTGAGCGTGCAAAGGAGCTTAGATATGAGCTTAATGCAAATATTAATTTTTATTATAAAATCAACGGTAACACCGTGAGAATATTGACATACGAGCGTGGCGTAGAGGATTTTACGCTTGCTTGCGGCACGGGAAGCGGAGCGCTTGCTTCGATTCTTTGGAAGAGGAAGAGCTTTGACGGCAACTCCTTAATTCTTCAAAACCGTGCCGGAGATCTTAAGCTTACGGTGAGGGCTAACCCACAAAGCTCCGACGACATTGAAGAGCTCTATCTTGAAGGCGAGACTGAGATTTTAAATAAATTTAAATATTAAAAGCAAAAAACAGAGCAAGAATAAAAGAAAATTCTTTTATTCTTGCTCTTTTTGCTTGCAATTTTCAAATAAATGCTTTTAATTGTATTAAAACCAATAATCGTGCATATCGGCTATTACACTCTCATCAATAGTATCATCAACGCTGTCGGGAATAATAGCATCAACGTTGCAATTGGGACAAAGCGCACTTTCCTCGTTCTCTAAATACGAGCCTATTTCACTACTGTTAAAAACGCCCTTGCAATGAAAGCAATAGCACTTTTCCGATTGCTCAACCAAATGCTTATTGTGTGAAGCATAGGCGTGCAGTTTTTTCATTTGTGATTCTTTTTCGTAAGAATAAGAGTGATGCATCTTTAGCTTGCCCGTTCCCTTAAATCTTTTAATGGATAACCATATCGAATATCCCATAAGCACTGCACAAAGAATCGTTAAAAATGCAAGTCGAGGGAGCGTTCTTTCGCCGCCAAAAAAATATATTAAGGTAAAGAGGATCAGATTTGAAATAATCGGGAACAATATTGCCCCAACAAATCTGCGCTTGTAAAGCGTCTTGGTGCTGTTTTCATAATTATCCCTCACTTGCTCAGAGGATAAAACGGTTGTTCCCTGCCGCTTTTGAATTTCTTCCATTTTACGTTGCTCATCATAGGAAATTCTTGCTTTACAGTTAGGACATTGAAATTGATATTCATATACGTTGTAATTGCGTCGGGGAAACTTTCCATAGCTTTGATACTCGTAGTAATCCTTATCCTCGGGCGTAACGACACGGTGAGTTTTTTCTTTTTTTAATTGTGCTCCGCACTTTGAGCAATAATGCTTTTCAAATGCCATACCAAACGGAATAGATATCGATACGGACTTATGCTTCAAAAAAACCACATCCTTTCAAGCCTCACTACAAGACAATTATAGCACATTTTAATACAAAAGTAAATAGGACGGCTTGAAAATCAAGCCGTCCGTTTATATTGCTCAAAGGATAGCAAATAAGCGCTAAATTTATAGCCGCCCCTTATAAAAGCGAGCCATAGCGCTTTATCAACCCCTCTTCATTTTTCCACAGCCCTTGTCGAAGGACGGATTGCAAACGTAGAAATTTTTAGAATCAAGATTATCCTGCGCTATGCGAATTGCATCGGCAAATCTCTGATAATGCACGATCTCACGCGCGCGCAAAAATTTTATTACGTCGTTTACGTCGGGGTCGTCGGAAAGACGCAAAATGTTGTCATAGGTCGTGCGAGCCTTTTGCTCTGCCGCAAGGTCTTCGTTGAGATCTGTGAGTATATCGCCCTTAACTCCGACGTATTTCATATCGAACGGGACTCCCGATGCGGCTACGGGATATGCTCCCGTGGTATGATCAACGAAATATGCCGCAAACGGTGTACCGTCTATCTGCTCGAGTGTGAGATTCTTTGTGAGCTGATGAATGACCGCCGCCACCATCTCGAGGTGTCCGAGCTCCTCGCTTCCCACGTCGGTGAGTATTCCCGTTACCTTATCATATGGGCAGGAATATCTTTGGTGCAGATAGCGCATCGATGCTCCAAGCTCGCCATCGGGTCCGCCGAGTTGCGATATGATAACGCTCGCAAGCTTCGGATTGGGATTTTTTATTTTTACGGGGTACTGTAATTGCTTTTCATAAAACCACATATCTTTTCCTCCTTAAACGTTCGCTTCGTATTCCCAAGGCCACGGACCGTTTACCCACGACCATTCGCCGTCCTTAACCATCATAGAGCTCATAGGCATACCCGCCTCGGTGAGAGCCTTAACAAGCTCGTGTCTTTCGTTTTTAAGCTCCTGATAGTAGCGCCTTGCCTTTTCGCAATTAGGATATGCGTCGAGGTAAAGCACGGCTTCAACGAGAGCAAAGCTAACCTTTTGAAGCTTTTTTTGAAGCTCCTTTACGTTTCCTGCGGGCTTTGTGGGCTCGCTTGGCATACTGTTACAAAACGCCTGACGGTTTCTTGACATTCGATTATTTATCATAATAGCCTCCTGTATTTCCCTTGTGCGAGAGGCTTCTACCCTTAAACGGAAGATCAAGCTCGGAAAAGATAGTTCCCGCATTGAAGCCCTTATCAAGCTCATAAAGATTTACAAACTCCTGCATTGGCGAATACACCATAGCGAGCGGATAGCCCTTAAGACCGTAGTCAGAGTTGCCCGTATCACACGAAGGCAGATCAAGTCTGCTCTGCGGTGCGTTTCCTCTGCCACTGAGTATCTTTTCAAGCTCCGATGCGCAGCAGACGTCTTTTATCGCATTGTCATTGTTGTACATCAATTTAGAACCTTTCTTTGTATTTGCAGACCTCGGTCTGCTATTTTCATCTTATGCGATATTTAGTTAGTTGGTGTTAAAAGGTTTTTTGCTACCTATTAAAAAAAGGTAGCACCAAAAACCTTTCAAAAGTCATGACCACAGCCGTGCTAGCGGCTTGCACTAGCCCCCCTTGGGGCATTTCACACGCAGAGCCTATAGGCTCGTCGAAAAATCCGCCATTTGTGGTAGTCGCCATAGCGGAAACTGTGCAAAACTAAAGCTTTTTGGAACAACCAGCCGTGCAGGTATTTACAAAAGATTCCTCGAGGCGGATTCAACTTGATTCTCTGCAGTTTCAAAGTTCTTTGAAACGAGATGTGGGGGAAAGCTTTCTTCTAAGAAAACTTTCCCCCACAAAAAATTATACTGTTAAAATTATATTCTCTTTACAACGTCGTCGATTTTCTTAACAATGCAGCCCTCGGGGAAAACACCGCGAAGCGCATTTAAGGGATAAACAGAGGTATTTTTACCGATAACGGTACCCGGATTAAGAACGCATCCGCATCCGATATCGGCGTGGTCGCCGAGAATACCGCCTATCTTGCGAAGGCCCGTCTCGTACTCGACGTCGCCGTGAATCACGATATTCTTACCGTCGGATTTAAGATTTGAGCAAATAGAGCCTGCGCCCATATGAGCATAGTTTCCAAGCACGGAATCTCCGACGTAGTTATAGTGAGGAACCTGAACCCTGTTAAGAAGAACGCAGTTCTTAAGCTCGCTTGAGTTGCCTATAACGCAATTCTCGCCCGTTATAACGCTTCCGCGAATATAAGCGCCCGGTCTTATCTCGGTTCCCGAGCCAATAACGGTAGGTCCCTCGATAGTAGCAGTAGCGGCTATCTTTACGTTCTCACCAATAAGAACTCCATCCTTCAGGAGAGTATAGCCCTCCATACCGTTCTCGATTACAGAAAGGATGTGAGCCTTGATTTTAGGAAGCATCTCCCAAGGATACTCTGCGTTGTCAAAAAGCTCCTTAAGATAGGGTGTTTCGCATTCGTAAAGCTCTGCGGTCTTTACCTTTTTCTCCATCCCCGACATATTAAGCACCGTATCCTCTCTCGATAATTACGTCAACGATCTTGTCGGCGTACTCCTCGCAAAGCTCCTCTGTTACAGCCTCAATCATAACTCTGATCTTTGGCTCGGTTCCGCTCTTACGAAGAAGAGCTCTTCCCTCTCCGCCAATAAGCGCCTCAACCTCTGCAAAAGCGGCGTTAACGGCCTCATCGTTAAATACCGCATCTTTATCCTTAACCTTTACGTTCTTGATAAGCTGGGGGTAAACTGTAAGACCCTCGGTAAGTCCGCCAAGAGAGGTCTTGGTGTCGCAAACCTCCTCCGCAAGCATAATTGCGGTGAGAAGTCCGTCGCCAGTGGTGGCATACTTCTTAATGATTATATGACCCGACTGCTCTCCGCCGAGAGAGTAGTTGTTTGCCTGCATGCACTCGTAAACGAATCTATCGCCAACGGTGGTCTGCTCGGTCTTGATTCCAAGCTTATCAAGCGACTTAAAGAATCCGCTATTCGACATAACCGTGGGAACAACGGTATCCTTATTAAGCATTCCGCGGGACTTAAGACGCTTCGCAAGAATATACAAAATAGCATCTCCGTCAACTATTTTACCGTTCTCGTCAACGGCAAGACATCTATCGGCATCTCCGTCAAATGCAAATCCCATATCAAGGTGCTTTTCCTTAACAAGAGCTGCAAGCTTATCTACGTGCATAGATCCACATTCCTCATTGATGTTCAAGCCGTTAGGCTCATCACCAACAACAACGAGCTGTGCGCCAAGAGCTCCGAAAACCGATTTTGCTATCATCCAAGATGCTCCGTTTGCGCAATCTATACCTATTCTAAGATTCTTATAGGAGTTTGACGCAAGAGATATAAGATATGCAACGTAGCGATTTCTGCCCGCAACGTAGTCTATGATAGCTCCAACCTTTTCACCCGAAGCCAAGGGAAGATCATCGCCCTCAACTCCCAAAAGATCAAGCTCTCCGTCGATATACGCCTCGATAAGAGCCGTTGTTCTATCGTCAAGCTTCTCGCCGTGTCTGTTGATGATCTTAATTCCGTTATCGTGGAAAGGATTGTGCGATGCGGTAATCATAATTCCGCAATCGAACTCATCTCTCGACGTAACGTAAGAAACGCTTGGGGTCGTTGTAACGTGAAGCATATATGCATCAGCGCCCGATGCGGTAATTCCCGCAACGATAGAATACTCGAGCATATAGCTTGAACGTCTTGTATCTTTTCCTATAACTATTCTGGGGCGGTAGCAGGGCTTGTTGCTGCCCGAAAGAGCAGAGCCGTAATACCAACCAAGAAATCTACCAACCTTATACGCCTGCATGGACGTAAGATTTACGTTAGCCTCACCACGAAAACCGTCAGTGCCAAAATACTTGTTTTTAAGCGTGATTTCCATAAATCCCTCCTAAATTAAACTTTTTGAATCAAATATATTATACTCAAAAATCAAAACTTAAATTCACCCTTAAGCTTATCTGCACAGCTGCTTGCGCAAAAGCTTTGAAAGAATTTTCGAAAGCGGAAAAACAAAGCATCCGAAAACGGCATTTCCAACCGCATGTATTACGTCAAAGGGTAAACCCGCCGCTATCCACGCAAGCGTTTGACTGAAATCAAATCCAAATGCGAGAGCCTGAACGGGGGCATAGAGCGCTCCGTATAAAAGTCCGTGCAAGGCACATACTACCGAATATACCACAACCGCGGCGGCGCGTGGCATATTCTTTGGTAAAATAAGCGTTACAGCCCAAAGTACAGTCCATATATAAAGATAGGGTATCCACCATACGTCAAATCCCGCATAAAGTCCGGTTAAAAAGACGTATATATATATGGGCACCAAGGCTTTTACGCGAAAGACGACCGTGTAGAGCATTACGAGCATTCCCACTATATGTATGTTAGGCAAAGCCTCCATAAGTATCTTCGAGCAAAACATTATTGCCCCAAGCATCGGGAATATCGCAAGGTAAAACAAAAATTGTCGTCTTTTTTGCACGGAAGCCGATATTTTTTTAGCTTCCACCTGCTTCATCAGCCTTCAAGCACCAGCTCGTAAGAGTCGCCGTCATTAAATTCGGCAGAGCTTACACCAACCATCATCATCTCGCCGCCCTGATAAAATCCCCAATAGGTCTTATCAACGTCATAATCGGCAAGAATACCGTTGACCTTCTTTACGTAAATACCGTACTCACTCACATCACCCTCAATAAGGCTGTGCGCAAGAAGCGCATCACCAAGATATTTCTCGTCGCTGTGAATGGTAAAGGTTATCTCATTCTCTCCCGCCTTAACGGTTACGTTAACGGTCTTTGAGCCCTCACCAAGCTCGGTGTCGCTCAAATAGATAGCGTCCTCCCATCTTCCCTCTGCGGGAATTTTGTTGCTATTGCATGCGGCAAAAAGCATTACCGCAACCAAGAGCAAGCAAAGAAGAGCTGTTACTTTGCTTTGAACTTTCATTTTCTTTTTTATATCCTTTCTTTTTTAAAGGACAACGCAAAAGCACTCCTCATTTGCCCAAGAGCCTTCCACGAACCGCAGAACGATAAGCATTCCGACTTATAGTGCCGCCGCACTAATTACGGTAATGGCTGTTGCCACGGATTTTCACCGCGATTTCCTTATCCCCGAGCGAAAAAATCGCCCGACTGTCAAAGCTTACTTTGACGAACTGCGTTTGCCTTATACACAGTAATTATACCATATTTTACGCAAAAAATCAAGATATTGCGCTTAGGTTTGCTATGTCAAAATAAACAAAATATATAATTTGATACTGTTGACAATATCAAAATTTTATGGTATAATTTTTCCATTAAAAGCCAAAAAATATATTATTTGAGAGGTGCTTTTTATGATAATCGGAACCACAAAAGAACTTAAAAATCACGAATACAGAGTAGGTCTTACCCCCGATAGCGCTGCAGCCTTCGTTTCTGCAGGGCACACCGTCTACGTTGAAAGCGGAGCGGGACTCGGTGCGGGATTTAATGACTCCGAGTATATTTCGGCAGGTGCAAAGATACTCTCTTCCCCCAAGGAAGTATTCGATATCTGCGATATGATAGTAAAGGTAAAGGAGCCCGAGGAGTGCGAGTACGATCTTCTCCGTGAAAATCAGATACTCTACACCTATCTCCACTTGGCGCCCAACCCAAAGCTTACCGAGGCGCTTATAAAGAAAAACGTTAAGGCTGTTGCCTATGAAACGATAACCGACGACCACGGTAATCTTCCCTGTCTTCGTCCTATGAGCCAGATTGCGGGCCGTCTTTCTATTCAAGAGGGCGCAAAGTATATCGAAAGCAGCTACGGCGGACGCGGAATACTCCTCGGCGGTGTACCCGGTGTTGAGCGTGGAAAGATAGTTATTATCGGCGGCGGTATTGCGGGAACCTATGCGGCAAAGGCGGCTGTCGGAATCGACGCTCAGGTTACCTTGCTTGATATCGACCCCAACCGCTTGGCATATCTTGAGGATATCTTTGGCGCATCGGTAACAACACTTTACAGCACCGAGGCAAACATTGTAAAATCCTTGCGTGAGGCAGACCTTGTTATAGGCTCTGTTCTCGTACCCGGTGGCAAGACCCCGAAGCTTGTTCGCAGAGAGCATTTGAAGCTTATGAAGAAGGGCGCCGTTATAGTTGATATTGCAATCGACCAAGGCGGATGCTGCGAATCCTCGCACACCACCACTCACGACGACCCCGTGTTCATCGAGGACGGCGTTGTTCACTACTGTGTCGGAAATATGCCCGGCGCCGTTCCCTACACCTCAACCGTCGCTCTCGCAAATGCAACTCTTCGCTACGGTATGCTTATTGCCAATCTCGGTCTTGAGGATGCGGCAAAGGCTAACAAGGGCGTCGCAAATGGCGTTAACGTCTACTGCGGTAAATGCACAAACAAGAATGTTGCTAACAGCTTAAATATTGAATTCACCAATCTTTTTGACGTAATTTAACAGCATTATATCTTGTGGGGAGCTTTCTGATTTAAAAAAGCTCCCCACACTTTTTAATTTTCAAATTATTCCAACGAAATCAAATTCTTGCGTGTATATTATATTATAGGATAATATACGTTAAAATTGTATATTCAATCCTTTAGCCTCGCTTTAGCGTTCTATGATATAATCAACGCAAGGCAAAGAATACGAAAGGGGGTTTTTCATGGCGTTTCAAAACGTTTTTAAGCGTTACGAAATAAAATATATGCTAACGCTTGAGCAAAAGCAAAAAATACTCGACTCAATGCAAGACTATATGGAGCTTGACAAATACGGAAGAACCTCTATTCGCAACGTGTATTTCGACACCGAAAGCTACCGACTTATACGTCGCTCGATAGACAAGCCCGACTACAAGGAAAAGCTTCGAATACGAAGCTACGGCAAAGCTGCGGACGATGGCAGAGTTTTTGTTGAGCTAAAGAAAAAATACGATCACGTAGTTTACAAAAGAAGAATCGACCTGCCCTGCAACGTAGCCTTTGATTGGATAGCGGGTAAAACGCCCCGACCCAAAGACACGCAGATATCACGGGAAATAGAATATTTTCTAAAATACTACGGCACTCTGCGCCCGACAGTATTTCTCTCATATGAGCGTGAGGCTTACTACGAAAAAAACGGAGGCTCATTTAGAGTTACCTTTGACGATAATATACTTTTCAGAACAAACGAGCTTTCGCTAAGCTCTGATACATACGGCATCCCACTGCTTGAAGATGGCAAGGTGCTGATGGAGCTTAAATGCTCGGGCGGTATTCCGCTATGGCTCGTTCGAGTTCTCTCGGCAGAGAAAATATACAAAACGTCCTTTTCAAAATACGGCACGGGATATACAAAGTTCATTCTGCCCACCATAAACACTGAAAAAAATCAGGAGAAACAATATGCAAGCATTAATTGATCACGTAAAAACATTATTCACCCTAAATCTTACAGACCTCTCAAGCTTTCTCGTTTGCATAGGCTGTGCGCTTATAGCCGGACTTATTATGGCGCTCGGCTATACCGTTAAAAACAGATACACGAAAAGCTTTGTTCTCACAATAGCACTTCTTCCCGCAATAGTTTGCGTGGTAATTATGGTAGTCAACGGCAACATCGGCGCAGGAATTGCGGTTATGGGTGCATTCAGCCTCATCAGATTCCGCTCTGCACCCGGTAGCGCAAAGGAAATAATTATGATCTTCTCGGCTATGGGCGCAGGACTTCTTGCAGGAATGGGCTCTATACCCTTGGCTATGGTATTTACGGTAATTCTCACAGCAATATTCGTTCTCTACAACTGCATAACCTTCGGCAAGGAAAGACACGAGAAATTCAAGGTTCTCACAGTAACCATTCCCGAGGATCTCGACTACTCCGAGATATTTGACGATATCTTTGCGGAATACACCTCGTCGCACGAGCTTGTTAAGGTAAAGACCACCAATATGGGAAGCATGTTCCGGCTTACTTATAACATGATCCTCCGGGATGCATCCAAAGAGAAAGAAATGATTGATAAGCTCCGCTGCCGC
>JAZLCC010000050.1:0-5696 GCA_045614065.1 Eubacteriales bacterium
TGACCGCACGGAGATTTCGTGCGGTCTTTAATTTTTATTTTTGGAGGTTTGATATGAGTCAAACAAAGCTTAACACACAAAGGCTTACGACGTCTGCCGTAATGCTTGCGCTTGCCGTTATACTTGCAATGGTTTGCGCATTAATACCTTTTTTGAATCTTCCGTTTGGCGGAGGCTTTACAATTGCAAGTATGCTCCCAATAGTTATTGTGTCTTATATGTATGGCATTAAGTGGGGAATGTTTACGTCGGCGGTATATTCGATATTGCAGATAGTAATGGATCTTTATTTAGGCAAGGGTTCCACAATAATGGCGCTCTTTATGCCAAATAGCGACGATTTTATGGGATACACCGCCGCAGTTGCTATATTGATAATCGATTATGTAGTAGCATATTCGGTTCTCGGACTTGGCGGAGTATTCAGAAAAAAGATAAAAAATAAAACGTTAGCGCTTTCTCTCGGCGTTGTTTTTGCATTGTCGTTGAGATATATAGCGCATATAATTTCGGGCTTTATTTTTTACGGAGCTTGGGCAGAGTGGTTCTTTACGCAGGAGAATTTTTATTCTATAGGCGGATGGATACTCGATAGCTTTAGCGGAAAGGGCTTAGCACTTGTCTACTCAATATTTTATAACGGACTTTATATGATTCCCGAGATAATAATAACGGTGGTAGCGGCTTTAGGCGTAAGCAGACTTCCCGTAATTAAGGTTCAGAGCAAAGATTCCTTGACATAAGAGAATCTTTGTGGTATAATACTTAAGAACTTTGCTAAACGGCCGCGCGGTATGTTGCCGAAAGGTATTACCGTGAGGAAAGTCCGGGCTTCATAGGGCAGGATAACTGATAACGTCAGTCGGAGGCGACTCCCGAGAAAGTGCAACAGAAATAAACCGCCTACGTTTTGTAGGTAAGGATGGAAAGGCGAGGTAAGAGCTCACCCACTTCTACGGTAACGTAGATTTGCTGTAAACCTTATTCGAAGCAACACCGTATGCAAATTTGTTTGCCCGACGTATATTTGCGGGTGGCACAAGGCGAAAGCCTTGGAGCCTTGCGGTGACGCAAGGCAAAGATAGATGGCCGTTCACGACAGAACCCGGCTTATAGGCAGAGTTCAAAAAAAGAGCAGACGTACAAGATTTTTCTTGTATGCTTGCTCTTTTTTTATTGCGCAATGTTTCACGCTCCTTCTTTTTTGGCTATGTAATAGCATATAAGACCGCAAAACAAAACGCAAATAAAGCTCGTCATCGTGTATTCTATCATAGGAAAATAATAATAAAAGCTTGACATCGGCGGCAGAGGGGGAGATATCCTTGCATAGAATAATATCATTGTTGCGTGAACAATGCAGGCAAATAAGCCATAGTGCAATATCCGCCGAGCAAGCCGCAAAAAATAGGGAATATTCATAAATCTCTCCAAAACATTGAATTTTTATAAAAAGTCTAATTAAAAGCAAAAAAGCTTTGTTTTTAAAGAAAAACAAAGCTGTCCTAAAGAAATTATAGCAAAAAATGCGCTTAATTTCAAGAAGTAATTTTTGGAATGTAAATAAATGGAAACCGATTTTTGCAGTATAACACGTTCCACAAAAGAAAAAATGTATAAATATTCCAAAAACGGTATAATTTATTCAAAAAATATTATTTTTGCCGAGCAGAAACACAACGTATTGTGTTTTATTCGCTTAACCCCTAAAAAATCTTAATCGAAAAGCTTGAAAATTATGCGGTAGAATAGAAGTACCGAAAATCAAAGGAGTAAAAACGATGAGAAAATTTACAGCAAAAACGGTTGATGAATTTGAAAGGGACGGCAGATATTATGCGCTTTTGAAAATATCAAACAAAGAGAGTGAGGCGTTTTGTATTTTCGCCTGCGACGTAGAAAGCGTTATAGAGGGCTTGAATATCAGTGAGGAGCTCGCCGGCGATATATTTATAAAAATAGCAAAGGGCGAGGCGAGCATTATACATATCGGAGAGATAATAAATGATATAACACGGGAAATTTTTGCATAATCTATTTACTTTTTTTAAAGCTTGTGATACAATATATAGAGTATAAAGCTAATTCTTAAGGAGCTAAATTATGAAATGTCCCGCTTGCGGATTTGCAGAAAGTAAGGTTATAGATTCCCGCCATATCGAGGAGGGAAACAGTATAAAAAGACGCAGAGAATGTCTTGCTTGCCAAAAGAGATATACTACCTATGAGTATATTGAAACCGTGCAGATATTCGTAATCAAAAAGGACGGCTCAAAGGTTCTTTTTGAACGCGGAAAGCTTTTGTCGGGCGTGGCAAAGGCGTGTCATAAGCGTCCTGTTGACCCCGAGGAGATAGTTAACGAGATAGAGAGCGAGCTTCAAAATTCGCTCCGTAACGAGATAAGCACAAACGAGCTTGGCGAGATAGTAATGCAGAAGCTCAAGGAGCGCGACGACGTTGCATACGTAAGATTTGCGTCGGTGTACCGCGAGTTCAAGGATATCGATACCTTCTTAAAGGAGCTCGATAGATTAAAGAAAAAGTAAGCGTATCCCTTATTTGCATGGATTGATGCTATCATTATGCAAATAAGGGGCGTTTATTTAATATCACGGTTAAGTCATTGATACTTGTCAAAAACAAAATAAAGTAATATAATAACGTTGTTAGAGCATTGATATTAAAAGTTAAAAATAAATGTTTGAAACGGAGAAATAAAAATGTTTAGTGTTTTATACGGGAATATAGGCAGAAAAATAAAAAGCATGGCGGCGGTAACATTTTTTATCGAAGCCATCGGATCGGTAATTGCCGGTACGGTATTTACCTTTATAGGAATGTTCGACGGCGATGAGGCTATCGTATTGTATGGTCTTTTGGCTGTGATATTTGGACCGATCGTGGCGTGGGTGAGCTCTTGGATGTTATATGCTTTTGGAGATATTGCAGACAATTTAAGCGTTAACAGAGCGAATACCGATTACATAGTTGCCGATATAAAGGCAAAAAATTCTTCGTCAGCAGCAAAGAAGAATGTAAATGAAGATATTCCCAATCAGCATAAGGTAAACGCTCCTAATCAGAACGATACCGAGACATACCAGGCTCGTACCGAGAGACCGAGAACAAGCACGTATATCCCGGGACCCGTTAAGGTAACTCCGGTTAAACCGGCGCCCGCTCCCGGCACCAATACCTTTGTTCACAATGAGGATAAGTCAGATGGGATAGCTAACGACGCTCAAAAGTACTGTAAACGATGCGGAGCGATTCTTACCTCGAATGAATGTAGTGCGTGCGGAGCAAAGGTTAGCGCTGAAGATAAGGCTGAATCTGTTGCTTTTGAGCACCAGCATACTTCTGAAACTTTGCAGATTAAAAAGAATAGAAACAGCGGTAAATTCAAACAGTTGGTGAATGATACTTCTACGGAAGCGCTGATGCTTATTTTAAAAACGCAGAGAGATTCTTTCTCAGAGGAGGAGATAGAGATAATGGCGGATGAATTGCGTTGGAGACGTGGAAAAAATAATATTGATTAAAATAATGGAGGGTTAGAATCGTGGATAATTTATATGGAAACATTGGCAGAAAAGTAAAGGGCTTCGCATTTGCCTCTTGCATAATCGAGGCGTTGGGCGCGATCGTTACGGGTATAGTATTTAGTTTTATAGGAATTTTTGATGGGGAAGTAGAGTACGTATTGTACGGCTTGTTGCTCACCTATCTTGGACCTGTTGTTGCATGGGTAGGCTCTTGGTTCTTGTATGCTTTTGGTGAGCTTGTGGAAACTAATATGTTTAATGAGATACATAATGCGGAAATTCTTAATCGCATGAAGCTCAATGACGCTCAAAATGCAAATTATGCAAATAACCGAATGCACTCAAAGGCTTATAATCCTTATGCTTCGAATCCTAATGCAAATACTTATCAGAATGAACAATATCCCCCACAACAGCAGAGTTATGACGGTATGTATCAACCGCCGAGAAATATAAATATGAATGCAAGCGTTAATCCGAATCCCGCTCCTGCTTTTACCCCTGCTTCTGATTCGAAAACCATTGAATACTCCATCGAAACTGCAGATAAAGAAGCTCCCAAAAATATAACACGCACGTCGTATATAACGACCGAGAAAAATACTAAGATATGCGCCGCTTGTAATTTTGAACAAAGCGGTTACCGCCTCACTTGTTGGAAGTGCGGAGCAGAATTCGTTGATTTCGGGAACTTTGAGGATTAAAGCTATATGAAAAACGAGCTATCTCACGTTTGAGATAGCTCGTTTTAGTTTTAATATATTATTGTCTAAGGAACATATCCTGCATTTGCTCAAGCTTAAATTCCTTACCCTCGCATTCGGGAGTAACACCCGAGTGTCCAACGCTTTCAATAACTGCGTATACGGCGCCTGCCTCTTTACCCGAAGAGGATTTTGCCATAAGGTTTGTAAGTCCTACGGTGGGGTTTGCGGCAATTCCGCTTCCGCCGTTGCCCAAGGTCGTAACGTCGGGCATACTCATAGAAATAACACCCTCGCAACGCGAGCATTTGAATAAGTACAAATTGCCTTTCCAGGACATTTGGTTATGCTGTGCGATAGTCCAATATGGATCGTTCGAACAACAAATAGGGCACTTGGGGAAGGTTCTGTTAACAAAGGTTTGAGGAACCGAGCCTGCAAATCCCTCGGCTCTGTGGAACTTATAATCTCTATCCTTTGCGTAGGAAACACCCGCATCCAAGGGAGCGTATTTTCTCCAATCCAAATCAATAAATCCCGTGTTAGCGCTTCCCTGATTAGCATTCGAGTTAAAGCTCTGATTGCTTTGAGTATTATTGTAATTTGCGTATTGCTGTTGAGGCATAGGCTGAGGGGTGTACTGTTGCTGCGGAGCAGAGTAAAAATTGTTCATCTGAGGCTGCTGAGGAGCATACTGTTGCTGAGCATACTGTTGTTGAGTATATTGCTGTTGAGCATAGTAGCCGTTGGCTTGGGGCTGAGTATAAGCGGTATTGTTCATCTCTCTTTTCGCAATCGAAATCTTGCGATTGAGCTTTATGGTATTAACAATGCCCGAGATAAGAAAGGGAATACCGATTCCTAAAAATACACAGGAAACCAAAACAAAAAATAAACCTAATAAAACAGATATTAATTCCATCAGTAAGCACCTCCGGTAAGAATGAAAAGTCCGATTGTACTAAAAATTTCAGCAAGCACAACAAAAACGATGCCTAAGATAAGCTTTGTTTTAGCGGATGCAAGTTGTTTTTGCAATTGCTCCAAATTTGGGTTGTTCATAATAAATCCTCCAATATTTATGTTGTCTTGATATGAAGATAATATCAACATATCGTATAAAAATATTTTATCATATTTTTATAGTTAAGTCAATTGCTAAAAGTAATTTTGTAAAGTATAAATCTCCTTGCTTTGCAGATACTAACAGTACAAATCTGTAAATCAAGGAGATTTTTATATAAATGAAAGCCAC
The DNA here is from genome assembly GCA_045614065.1 of Eubacteriales bacterium. Lineage (GTDB taxonomy): Bacteria > Bacillota > Clostridia > Oscillospirales > CAG-272 > HGM12713. The sequence continues at coordinate 5,506 of JAZLCC010000050.1, forward strand.
AGGAATTGTGAGAAGAATAGATGACCTCGGCAGAGTAGTTATTCCCAAGGAAATCCGCCGTACAATGCGTATCCGCGAGGGCGACCCGTTAGAAATATATACCAACCGCGACGGCGAGGTGATTTTTAAAAAGTATTCCCCGATTGGAGAGATAAATTCGTTTGCCTCGCAATACGTCGAGGCGCTTAACC
>JAZLCC010000051.1:0-3281 GCA_045614065.1 Eubacteriales bacterium
TTATAAATAGTGGCATTCCTTCGGTTTCAACTTCATTTAGAAATAATTTTGTTAATAGCGACACATCGTTTGGTAACATTTATTTTTCGGATTATTATACCTATGAAATAGATCTTAATGGTCTTTCGGATAGTATTGAGCTTCCGGGATATATTTACCATGATCTGGGCAACGGAGAGGTCGAGCTCTTCTCGGTTTCGCCTGACGTTGAGCTCTTCGGAAATTATGTGGTAAACGCAAACGCTAAACGTGATTATTTGACTCCGGGTGCTTTGTATAGAGACGGAGACCGATATACCTCCATGGATAATGGTACAACACCTGCTTATCGAGTAACGTCGTTTGGTAAGCATGCGTATGGCGCTGCAAGCTTCTCGGGTGTGGATAACTTTATAGTTGCAGATAGCGTTACTAAATTGGATGCTCGTGCTCTTAGCGGTTCAGCTTATAGAAGTTCTAGTAGAAATGTAGTTGTTTTATCTAATGTTAATTCTCTTGATTTGACCAATGTGGTTGAAGTTGGAGATGAAGTTTGCATGGGTGACATGATGAAACAATTGAAGGCTAATAATTTGCAAAAAATTGGTAACTATGCTTTTTCTGATTGTGGCGTCCTGGAAAAAATATATATACCGACAGTTACGGAAATAACAGGTTCACATAATTTTAGAAATTGCGATGCTCTTGTCGAAGCTACTTTTGGACGAATTTTTGGAAAGCTTCCAGAAAATATATTTATTGATTGCGATAACCTCCAAACGATAACTTTCCTTAAGTCCGACGCTATGGTTACTCTTGGTGGAAATATCACTTCTTCGGCGATTGGTGCTAACGTAAAGGTTCGTGTTCCCGCGGCTGTTTACTCTCAGTATGAGACGCAGTATAAGGGTAGTAAGTTCGGTAACATTCCTTTTGCAAACTTTGAGAAGTTTGGAGAGGCCACCGAGGTTAGCGGTACTACCTACTACTGGAACGTTATAAGTGATACCGAAAAGACCGCTTATATTGATTACTTTGAGGGTAGCATTCCCGCAACGTTCACCTTCCCGTCAGAGCTTGGCGGTTACAAGATAGTTGCCGTAACTGCAGATGCAATGTCGGCTCTTAAGAATGTAACCAAGGTAAATCTTCCCGCAAATATGGAGTATCTCTCCTTTAACACGGCGGATATTTACGATACGGTAAGAGAGCTCGTTATTTCGACAAGCAACACGAAGTTCAAGACTGTAGACGGTGTTCTTTACACCAAGGATGGCGCAACCTTGCTTGTATTTCCTAAGGCGAAGGTGGCTTCGACCGTTACTCTCGCTGCAGACGTTAAGGAGATAGGCTACCGTGCATTCTACGGCACGAAGAACGTTCAGTATCTTATAATCAGCAATCCTGTTACTATAAGAGATAATGCGTTTGAGGCAACTAAGATCTCGACGATCATGTGCACAAGCAATACGGCGAGCGTATTTGCAGGAAGAGATATTTTCCTCGGTGCTAATGACTCGCTCAAGGTACAGATTCCAAGCACGTCTCTTGCGGCTTACAAGGCAAACGTATTGGTTGATTATTCGATCATCGATAAGTTCGAATTAACTTAAATAAAAATGATAGACTATTGCAGAGGGACATACTTTGCAATAGTCTATTTATATAAGAGGCTAAAATGAAAGATAGAGGAAGACAAGACTCATATACATCAGATGAGCGGCGCGAGCGCGTTGAAACCGAGGACGTTCCGCTTTATCGCTCGTACGGAGTTACAAAAAGGGTAAATCCCACGATGCGAAAAATACGCGATGCTCTTGCAAAATCATTAACCGTTATGTTGATGGTAACCGAGCTCGCAATCATATTTGTGGTAACCTTTATGCTTGCGTTTTATACCGATATACTCGTTGCAACCGTACTCTTCTTGGTGCTTTTCTCAATATTTTTTTACAACGCAACGAAGCTTTTGCGCAGACGCGCAGGGTTTATTCGCAAGCTGAAAAAATGCTGCAAGAAAAACGGATATCAAATTGAATTTAAGCGAAGCTTTGTAAAGAGCTTTTCATGGGCGCACGGCGATGCCGTGGATTTCGTTTTGAAAGCGGGGAAGTGGACCTATTACGTTAAGCTTGCAACCTCGAAGCGCTTTTTGTCGAGCTATACCTTTATTTCCAAAAATGAGATGAAATACACTAAAATAGCAAGACATAACCGCTTTGCGATTATTCTTGATTTTAAGGATAAGACAAAGAGCTTGCCGATAGCCTTTCCAAAGGACGTACCCGATGACGATAAATATACCGTTAAGGCGATACTCATCAACCCTGCGGTAATGAACGTTGAGCGAAAGGGAAGCGATGGAGTTATTATTCCAACGGGCTCGGGCGAGAAGCTCTTTGGCTATACGATATATACGGGAACGGGATTTATTGAAACAATAAAAAGAAACGCCCAAGAAAGCGAATAAAAGATGTTGACAAACTGCCACAGTCGTGATATAATATACAAGTGTTGTTATGACCGTGGTAGTTTGCGTAACGAATTTCCGGGTGTGGCTCAGTTTGGGGACGTTTGCGAGCGCCGCCGGTGGCGGATGAAGCGAGCAAAAAGGAGTGGCAGTAACTTGCCGATTGGCGAGGCGCTGTTGCGACGAAGACAGAGGCTTAGTTACAACAGGGAGAGCGCGTAGCGCGTGGAAAAGTGAATAATCGGGGTGTGGCTCAGTTTGGTAGAGCGCTTGGTTCGGGACCAAGAGGTCGGGTGTTCGAATCACCTCACTCCGACCAAAAAAGCATCGCAATTATGATACTAAGTCGTATCGTAAAAGCGGTGCTTGTTTTTTTTGCTTTTGAATAAGGCTTTTTGGGGGAGATATTTGTTTCTTTCTCATAGGATAATATATACACCTTATAAAAAATCAGGGCTTCCACGGTCTATTGCCGTGGAGCCCTTTTTGCGAGTAAAATCGGCAGAGAAAACAAATTCTCTGCCGATTTTTATGGTTATTTTCTTATTTTCTTTTTTGCTACGTCAAGAATTCTAACGATTCCGGGGCTGATAACGATATTGGCAATGAGCTCGAATATAAAGTTCACTCCAACAAAGAATACAATTAGATACAGTCCAAGGGGTTTTCCCATGGCTTGCGCACCTCCGCTGACCGTATCTGCAAAAAATACGAGTGAACCGAGAAGAAAGATTCCCGTGTTGACAACAGGGCATACAATTGCGCTTACGATAACCGCTAAATAGCGATTGACCTTTTCAAGCAGCTTATATGCAAGTCCTGCGCAAAGACC
>JAZLCC010000052.1:0-3757 GCA_045614065.1 Eubacteriales bacterium
GGCAAAAACAAATCAATAATACCTCAAAGAATCGCAAAGAATATCGATATCGCGATCGGTGTTATATATTCCAAAGCTCGCCCTCACAGCGCCTCCCTGCTCGGTTCCTAAGGCTCTATGCGCCAATGCGGCGCAATGATAGCCGCCCCGCACGCATATTCCCGCCCTCGCAAGCCTTTGCGCCGTTTGCTCCGACTCCTCGCCATCAACCGAGAAGAGTATCACCGAGCCTTTTTCCTCTTGGCAATAGACTCTCACTCCCTCGATGGCGCAGAGCTTCTCCCTTGCTCGAAGAAAAAGCGCCTCCTCGTGCCTTTGTATTGCATCGAGCCCGATATTTTCTATTTTTTTCATTCCCTCGCAGAGCCCCACTATTGCGGGAATCGGCAAGGTTCCCGCCTCATAGCGCTCGGGCGGCTCTATCGGCATTTCGCCGAGCAACGAATCGACACCGTTGCCGCCCTCTATAAGCGTTTCGAGCGAAACTCGGTCGTCGAGAACCACCGCTCCGCACCCTTGCGGACCAAGCAATCCCTTGTGTGCGGGTACGCACAAGGCATCTATATACATTTTTCGAACCGATATCGGGATATGCCCCGCTCCCTGCGCTCCGTCGACGAGAAAAAATATCCCTCTTTCTCGGCAGAGCTTGCCAATCTTTTCTATTGGCGGGCGCACCGAGCATATATTGCTCGCACAAGTGCAAATCAGCATAGTTGTATTTTTCAACACTTTTTGATTGATATTTTCCAATATTTCATCATCGGAAAGCCGTCTTTCTCCCGACATCACGTCGAATATATCATATTCAACCGCTCCCGCCTTGGATAGCTTGTATATCGGGCGATATACGGCATTATGCTCGATATTTGATATTAAAACTCTATCGCCCTTGCGCAGAAATCCCTTGATGCAGGCATTAATTCCGTGCGTTGTGTTGCTTGTAAAAAACACCACACTTTCATTTTCCGCATCAAAAAAATTCGACAGTCTTTCACGGCAAGCATAGACCTTTTCTGCCGCTCGCATTGCGCTTTGATAACCACCTCTGCCCGCATTTCCGCCGCAGTTGAGCATATAATCTCGCACCGCCTCGGTAACCGCATAAGGCTTTGGATATGACGTTGCGGCATTATCAAGATATATCATCCGCGCGTCCATTCTCTCACCTTGATTCCCTGTCGATCGAATATATTTTCAACGTTCTCCAATTGTGCGCAGGAGAACGATAATCCGTAAACGCATCCTCGCCCCGCTTTCGAAGCAATCTTTTGCACGTCGGCGGGTATTGCGGAATCTGCGAGCGCTCGCTGAGCTCTTATTGCTTGCGTCATTGAGCCGATCTCGGCTCCGCATCTATTATAAAAATCGTTCAAAGCATTTTCACCTCCCCATTACAATGTTATGCAGTAGAGGTTTAAAATGATTTAGCTATAAAAAAAGGCTGACTCGAATTTTCATTCGAATCAGCCTATTTATGTTTGAGTTTAAATTACTCTGCAGCCTTTTCAGCCTTAGCAGCCTTCTTAGCCTCTGCCTTAGCAGCCTTTTCTGCCTTCTTAGCAGCCTTCTTGTCGGTGTACTTAACGTAATCAACAAGCTTTACGATAGCCATCTCAGCGCCGTCTCCTCTACGGGGTCCGAGCTTGTAAATCTGAGTATAACCACCGTTACGCTCTGCGTAAAGGGGTGCGAGTTCAACGAATACCTTCGTTACAACATCTTCCTTAGTAATATATGCGAGAGCCGCACGGCGACTTGCAAGAGTATTCTTCTTGCCAAGAGTAATCATCTTTTCAGCGATAGAACGAACCTCTTTCGCTCTGGTAAGAGTCGTTTCTACCTGACCGTTCTCAAGCAACAAAGTAACCATTCCGCGAAGCATAGCTTTTCTCTGAGCGGTGGTTCTGCCGAGTTTTCTTGTTCCGGGCATTATATTTCCCTCCTTTTCGGTAATTTCTATACTGTGCGCCGAGCCTTGTATCAGTCTTCGCCCTTGCGGAACTCAAGACCAAGGTCGTGCAATTTCTGAATAACTTCTTCAAGCGATTTCTTACCGAGGTTACGAACTTTGATCATATCCTCCTCGGTGCGATTGATAAGGTCTTCAACCGTGTCGATGCCTGCGCGCTTCAAGCAGTTGAAGCTACGTACAGACATTTCAAGCTCCTCAATAGTCATCTCAAGAACTTTTTCCTTCTTGGTCTCTTCTCTTTCAACCATGATTTCTACGTTCTTTGCCTCGTCCGAAAGATCTACGAACAAGTTGAGGTGCTCATTGAGAATCTTGGCAGCCAAGGAAACGGCCTCCTTAGCTCCTATAGTGCCGTTAGTAGTAACGTCGATTGTGAGCTTGTCAAAATCGGTAACAGTTCCAACTCTGGTTGCCTCTACGTTATAATTCACATTATAAACGGGAGTGTAAATAGAATCGGTAAATATTGTTCCGATGGGTGCCGAGATGCTTGATCCGCGAAGCTGAGAATCAATCTGCTTGTTTCTCTCCTGCGAAACGTAACCTCTACCCTGATCAAAGGTAAGCTCCATATAAAGACGCTCACCCTCACCTACAGTTGCAATGTGGTGCTTGGGGTTAAGTATCTCAATATCAGAATCAACCTTAATATCACCTGCAGTAACCTCCTGCGCGCCAACTACGTCGATAACGACGGTCTTCTGCGAATTGCAGTGAAGCTTTGCGATGATGCTCTTTACGTTCAAAACGATCTCAGTTACATCCTCTTTTACGCCGGGGATAGTGGAAAACTCATGAAGAACTCCGTCTATCTTGATGTTTGTAACAGCATATCCGGGCAAAGAGCTGAGCATTATTCTGCGAAGCGAGTTTCCAAGCGTAATGCCGAAGCCACGCTCAAGGGGCTCAACCATAAATGTGCCTCTTGTGCCGTCCTCGCTCTCGCTAACGGTTGTTATATTGGGCTTTTCTATCTCTATCATTCCAAATTCTCCTCCTAAATCATTAATTATAAATAAAACTTATGCGGAAATGTCATCCGCGTCGCTTTGCGTACGTTTAAAACGTAGCGCAAAACGGGGATTACTTGGAGTAGAGCTCGACGATAAGCTGCTCGTTGAATTCGAAGTCGATGTCTTCTCTTGCGGGAAGAGCAACAACCTTTGCTGCAAGAGCTGCCTTGTCAACGTTGAGCCACTTGGGAGCGATCTTAGAATCGAGTGCCTCTGCAAGCTCCTTGCACTTAGCGGAACCGCGGAAGTTCTCTCTTACCTTGATCTCATCACCAGCCTTAACGATGATGGAAGGAATGTTAACCTTCTTGCCGTTAAGCTCGAAATGCTCATGGAGAACGAGCTGACGAGCTTCCTTACGGCTGGACGCCATTCCCATTCTATATACAACGTTGTCCAAACGTCTTTCAATAAGTTTGAGGAGATTCTCACCCGTCATACCTTCCTGACGGTCAGCCTCTACGAAGTAGTTCTTGAACTGCTTCTCGAGTACACCATAGTATCTCTTCGTTGTCTGCTTCTCACGAAGCTGCATTCCATATTCTCTCTGCTTCTTAGTAGCTGCGCCGTGCTGACCGGGAGCTGTGCTTCTACGATCAAGTGCGCACTTGCCGGAAGTGCATCTGTCGCCCTTAAGGAAGAGCTTCTTGCCTTCTCTGCGGCAAAGCTTACAAGCAGGTCCTGTATATCTTGCCATTTTTGTATCCTCCTCTGTATAGAATTAAACGCGTCTGCGCTTAGGGGGTCTGCAACCATTGTGGGGAACGGG
>JAZLCC010000053.1:0-3345 GCA_045614065.1 Eubacteriales bacterium
GGCTTCGAGCAGAGGAATTACGCAAGGAATTCTTCTCCGCATTACTCCCGGTATCGACCCACACACTCACAGAGCAGTTGTTACGGGCAACGTAGATTCCAAGTTCGGCTCGGCAATTGCAACGGGTCAAGCGCTTGAAATAGTTGAAAAAGCTATCAACGCAAAGAATATCGACCTTATCGGTCTTCATTGCCATATCGGCTCGCAAATTTTCGACATTGAACCTTTCTCGGATGCGGCGGATATTATGGTTCGCTTTATTGCCGAAATCAAGGAAAAGCTCGACTTTGAGATTCGTGAGCTCAACCTCGGCGGAGGACTTGGCGTTGCATACACCGAGGACGATCCCACAATAAGCTATGCCGATTCAATAGAGAAGATAGGCGCTATCGTTCGTTCCTACTGCAAGGATCATTCCATTACCATGCCGAGAGTTATTCTTGAGCCCGGACGCTCGCTCGTTGCGGCGGCAGGCGCTACACTCTACACCGTAGGCTCGGTAAAGGAGATAACAGGCTTCCGCAATTACATTTCGGTTGACGGCGGTATGCCCGATAACCCCCGTTACGCACTCTATCAGTCGCAATACACCGCACTTATTGCAAACCGTGCAAGCGAGCCCCGCAACTACGTTGCTACCCTTGCGGGCAGATGCTGTGAGTCGGGCGACCTCTTGGGTGAAAATATGAAGATCCAGCACGCAAAGCGTGGCGACATTCTCGCCGTTTTGGTAACGGGAGCGTACAACTATTCAATGGCTTCAAACTATAACCGTATCCCACGCCCGCCCGTAATTCTCGTTAAGGACGGCAAAGCTCGCGTAGCGGTTAAGCGCGAGAGCTTTGAGGATATCGTTAGAAACGATATTTAATAGGTATTTTTTAAAATCATGTTTCTCGATTTATTACTAAACGGAGATTTTCAGGGCGCATTAATCTCCTTTTTACTCTCTGTACCGCTTATAATCCTTATTTTGTCGGTGCACGAATACGCCCACGGCTACGTTGCCAAAAAGCTTGGCGACCCAACAGCCGAAAGCCTTGGAAGGCTCACGTTAAACCCCTTAAAGCATATCGATCCCATAGGATTCCTTATGTTTTTATTGCTTGGCGTAGGCTACGCAAAGCCCGTACCGATAAATTCACGGTATTTTAAAAAGCCGAAGCGCGATATGGCGCTCGTTGGCGCCGCAGGACCTGCCGCAAATCTCTTGATGGCAATTCTCTTTGCGGGAATTTTCAAGCTGCTGCTCGTTATACTTCAGTTTATTCCCGCGGCATCCGTTCCCGAATGGACGCCTACGGCTATCAGCTACGCCTTCAACCTCCTTTATCTTGGGGTGTACTACAATTTAGCATTTATGGTATTCAATCTCATTCCCATTCCGCCTCTTGACGGTTCAAGAATACTCTACGCGTTTCTCCCAACCAAGGCTCTCCTTTGGTTTCAAAGATACGAGAGATACTTCTTTTGGGGAATCTTGGGAATCTTCTTCCTTTCAAGCTTTACCAATATAGATTTGATAGGAACGGCAGTTAATTCCCTTATGAATCTGCTTTTCAAGCTATTCTTTATTTCATAACAAACTCTAAAAAACTCGGAGAAAAAATGGAAAACACGCTTACCTACAAGCTTGAGCAATTCGAGGGCCCCCTCGATCTCTTGCTCTCACTTATACAAAAAAATAAAGTAAGCATAACCGATATTCCGATATCGCTTATCTGCGATCAGTATATTGAGTATATCACTCAAGCGCAAAAGCTCGATATGGAGCTCGCATCGGAATTTATCGTTATGGCAAGCGAGCTTATGCTTATCAAGAGCAAAATGCTATTGCCAAAAGAGGACGAGGAGGAGGAAGACCCCCGCGCAACCCTTACCGATGCCCTCTTGCGCTATCAGCAGGCAAAGGAGGCGGCAACAAAGCTTGCTCCTATGTACGCCTTTTACAGCGGAAGAATGGTTAAGGATACCGATGAAATAACGGTTGACAAAACGTTCGTTGCCGATCAGGACGTAACGGCTCTCTGCTCTGCGGTTCGCAGAATAATTGCCTACAACAACGCTCTTGAGCGTGCGGCAAAAACAACCTTTAAGCCTATGATCAGCAAGCCTATCATTCCCGTTGAGGTTAAGATAGTTTCTATAATCAAGACCGTCGAGAGCCGTGGTGCGGCCTCTCTTGAGGACATTCTTATCGGCGAGGCTACTCTTCCCGATATGATAGCATCATTCCTCGGCGTGCTTGAGCTAATTAAGGTTAGAAAGCTTCTCGTTGCCGATAGCGTTGACGGCGAATGGGATAAGGAGAATGCTCTCTTAAATGCAAGCACGCGCTTCGTTATCAACGAGAACGCAGATGATATCGAAGAGAGCCAATATCTCGATAGCTCGGACGACGATCTTCTTTCGGGTATTGAATAATACTGAATAATTTTAGGCGAGGATACAAAAAATGAGTGAAGAAAAAAAGCAAAAATCTCCCGTTGATACCGACGGAATTGAACAGATAAAAAGCATTGAGGGAGCTATTGAGGCTATCCTCTATGCGGCGGGCTACCCCGTTAAATATGAAAAAATAGCAGAGGTATTGGGTCTTGACGTGCAAAACACAAAAACCCTCATCTCTCATATGGCAGATAGCTATAACGCTGAGAACTCAAAGCACGGCATTTCATTGCTCACCTTTGACGACACCTGCCAATTCTGCACTAAGGAGCAATACGCCCCCTATATTCGCGAGGCTCTCGGTATTCGCCGTGGCGGAAACCTTTCGGCATCGTCAATGGAGGTTCTCGCAATCGTAGCTTATAATCAGCCGGTTACCCGTAGCTTTATAGATCAGGTTCGCGGAGTTGACTCCTCTTACGCAGTTAACTCGCTTATCGATAAGGCGCTCATAGCTTCCTGCGGCAGACTCGATGCCCCGGGTCGTCCTATGCTCTACGCTACTACGGAAAAATTCCTTCGCGTATTCGGCTTGCGCTCGCTCTCCGAGCTCCCCGCAACCGAGGTTATGCTCCCCGCTAACGATATGGTTCCTATGGTTCCCGAAAATTCCGATCAGGTTACTATCGACGAATCTATCGAGGAGTAGCTATTTATATGCCACTTTTTTGAAAAAAAGTGGCGCAAAAAACTTCCAACAGGAAGATTTTTGGCGCACATTTTCGCTCGACGATTGTGAGCACAATGTTCGCACAGATTCGATAGGCTCCCTCCGAGAGGTAGCGAAGCGGCGCTACGGTAGTGAATGATAGTCCGGTGGACTATCAGAGCCGTAGCGTGACCGAGCCGCAGCGAGACGCTGGCGCCGTAGGCGACTGAAGGAGTAAGCGCAACAAT
>JAZLCC010000054.1:0-19822 GCA_045614065.1 Eubacteriales bacterium
TGCGAACATTGTGCTCTCAATCGTCGAGCGAAAATGTGCGCTAAAAACTTCCCGTTGGAAGTTTTTTGGCGCTACCTTTTTTTCAAAAAAGGTAGCAAAAAAGCGGAGAGCCGAAGCTCTCCGCAATTTTTATTTAATTAGTTTTTGATCTGCGCAAAATATGCGAGTCAAAAATTAGTCCTCTTTCTTCTTGAGAACAACTGCAGTGCCGATAACGCCTACGATTGCAAGAGCGGAGAGAGCTGCGGAAGAACCGCATCCGCCACATCCGCTATCTGCTGCAGGAGCATCAGTAGCGTCAGCAGGCTTATCAGTCTCAGGAGCCTTAGTCTCATCAGCGGGCTTGTCGGTCTCAGGGGGCTCGGTCTCCTCTACAGGAGGAACGTAACCGGGGTTAGCAACCAACTCTGCTCTACGAGCCTTAAGAGCATCGAGAACAGTGTCAACCTGCTCCTGAGTGGTGTTTTCATCAGCAAGGAGTGCGATAGCCTCGTTCAAAGCCTTCTCAAACATGTTCCAAGCGATAACGTTGCCATTCCAAGCTTCCTTAACGAGAGTCTTAGCCTCGTCAATAGCGGGAGTAAGAGCACTCTTATCAGCGCGCTTAGCAAGACCTGCGAACATCTCGCTCAACAACTTAGTAGCGTTGTTAACAGCGGTCTGAGGAACGTTGCTGGATGCACGGAGTGCAACTGCAGCATCGTAAGCAGCCTTGAATGCAGCGTAGGTCTTGGGAGTGTACTCTGCCTCAGCGATAGGAGTACCCAAAGTGATAGCAGCGTCAAGCTCAGTCCAATCTGCGGGGTTAGCTACCAATGCCTTAACAGCAGCTTCAAGAGCAGCACCACAAGCGTCAATAGCAGCCTGATCACCCTTTACGTTGTTAACGATACCGTCACCTGCAGCGATTGCAGCGTAAACGTCTGCAATAGAAGCCTCGGTGTAGTCTGCCTTAACAAGTGCGTCGAATGCAGCGTATGCAGCATTGAACTTGGAGAAGTCGGGAGCAGCCTTACCGTCAACGGTCTCACCCTCGTTAAGACCGAAGAGCTCGATCTCGTAAATCTTGTAGTAGTCGTTAACGCCGGTGCCCTCAGCGTACTGAATTGCGAAGTAGATGTACTCTACCTTCATAGCCTGCATGAAGTCAGCGGATGCGTAGATGTTCTCTGCACCCTCTGCAGCAGCGGGAACGTTAACAGTTCCAAGGTAGGTCTTGGGAGCAGAGCCAACCTCGTATCTTACGCCTTCCTCAGTAACAACAGCATCCTTATCGGTCTTACCGTAGATAACGCTTCCGTCAGCAGCAGTGCCGCGAACTGCACCGTATACGTCGATAGAAACTATCTTAGTATTGGTGGGGAGGTAAACTGCGATAGAGTCAACAGTGGGAGCCTTTACGAAGGAGAAGCCAAATACGTGGCTGTAAACCTTACCGTTAATGTCGGTGGGGTCAGCTCTATGATCAGCAGCGGTACCGAGACGGTCGCCATCGGTAACTCTGTTTGTACCGGAACCGGATACGTTAGTACCAAGTCTCAATACGTAGTTTGCGTTACCCTGCCAGTTCATGCTTTCCATGGACTCAGGGAATGCCTTACCAGCCTCGTAGGTATCAGCCCACTCAGCAAGCTTAGCAGCTACTACCTTGTGGTAGTCGTAGTAGAATACGTTACCTACACCAAAGTAGCTCATATCGGTAATCTTGTTGTACCAAGAGGGGTTCTCACCGTACTTAGCGGGATCATTTACAACGTAGTCATCAGCAGGAGCGATGAGCAATACGTTGCTTCTCCAAGTAACGAGCTCGTTGATAGCTGCGTTAAGAGCTGCCAAAGCATCGTCAATAGGAGCCTGCTCGAGCTCGAAGTTAGCGGCAACATCCTTAGCAGCTGCCAAAGCGTCGTCGATCTTCCAAGATTCTGCGATGTAATCGTTCTTATCAAGAGCGTCTGCTCTTTCGATAGCAGCGTTGAGCTTAGAGAAGTCAGCGCGTACAATAAGAGCATCGATAGCAGCGTTGAGAGCTACAACAGCAGCGTCAACATCTGCCTGATCCTCGTTAGTGAGCTCAGCAGCGTTCAATTCCTCAGCGGTTGCAAGAGGAGCTGCGAGAGTTGCCCAAGAGGAAGGCTTGTAATCGTCAGCAACGAGAGCTGCGTACTTAGCCAAAACGTCTGCAAGGTCAACCTTGCAAGCCTGACCTGCAGGAGTGAGGTACTTAGTAGCGTCTACAAGTGCCTTGCAAACTGCGTCAACCTCTTCCTGAGTTGCGTTCAAGTTATCATTTGCAGCGATTGCATCTGCAAGAGCTGCTGCGAAGGGAGTGTAGTATCTCTCCTCGAAGTCCTCGGCGGTCTTATCTGCGATAGCAGCGTTTGCCGCCTCGATAGCTGCGTTAAGAGCAGTCTTATCAGCCATCTTAAGACCCAAAATTGCATTTTCAAGTGCAGCGATTGCAGCCTCGATCTCTTCAACAGTGTTTGCGAGAGTGAGAGCCTTAACAGCTGCCATTGCATCCTTAACTGCCTGAACAGTTGCAGGAGTATAAATGTTCTTTGCGATTTCAGCCTCAGCTATTGCAATTGCGACTTTACGAGTTGTGTTGAGAAGGTTCTCAGCTGCAGCCTCATTGTAAGCGGTGAGCTTAGCGTCCTTCAAATAGATGTTTCTTCCGCCGCTACGGTTGAAGATACCGAAAGCAACCTTAGAGCCCTCTGCCAAGGTAGCAACCTTGTCGCCGAATACAGGCTGGAAGGTATCATCCTCAGCGAGGTAAAGAACGGTTACGTTGTAACCATCGTAAACAACCTTATAGGTTCCGTATCCATCTTCGTCCAACTTAACAACGCCGGTTCCGCTCTGACAACCGTTTACACAGTAACCACCGTCGTTAGCGTGGTAACCGTAGTTGAGAGACAACTGGAAGCTTTCGCCCAAATCGGACTGATTCTGGAATGCGCCGTAGAGGAAGTACGAAGAAATCGTATCATTGCCCCACCAGCTGTTGAAGTCACCCTGACCCTCGTGGTATGCATCGTTATCAACTGCCCAGCCGATAACTACGCCTGCATAACCTGTGGGCTTAGTGGGGTCGTTCTTTGCGGAGAATACATACTCGTAGTAGGTGTTCTCGTTGATGTCTACCATCAAATCAGTAGAATAGTACTGACGGGTATCACCATTGCCAATAGGCTTAGCGTAAATGGAAGTCTCAGTTGCATAAGTAGTGAACTTATCGTTCCAGTTGTTCTGGAAATCACTGGGGTCGAAGCACCACTGTGCCTTCATCGTTGTCTTTTCAACAACGTACTTCCAGTTAACGCCGTAAGCGTTCTTAGCTGCGAGCTCAACGGTCAAAAGACCCTTCTTTGCAAAGTTAAGTGCGTTATATGCAACTATATAGTCAGCCTGAGTAGAAGTTTCTGCAGCGTAAACTGTCTTTGCAGCTTCAAGAGCAGCAGTCATTCTATTCCAAGAGGTCTCGGTATAGAGAGCCTGAGCCTCAGGGTCAGCAACAAGTGCATCAACTGCAACAATCTCATTGCTAAGTGTAACCTTGATAAGGCTTGCAGTAGCGTTAAGCTTAATAAGTGCATGTTCGAGCTTAGCGGTTGCATAATCCATTACGTACTGATACTTTGCAGATTCAGCAGCGGTAGCAGCAGCCTTGCCTGCTTCAACCTTTGCGGTGAAGGTTGCCCAATCAGCAGCAAACCAATCAGCAGCATTATATGCTTCGATTTCTGCAAGCTTTGCATCAAAGCCAGACTTATCAACCTTGAATGCAGCGTTCATAGCAGCAACAGCAGCCTCGTTCTTTGCGTAAACTACGCAATCCTTGAGGTTGGTGTGGCTGGGCGACCAAGTGGTAAGACCGAAAGCAACCTTAGAGCCTTCAACAAGGGTCATTTCCTTGTCTGCGAAGAACTCAACCCACTCGTCGTTAACGTTAAGAACGTACATCTTAACGTTAAGGCCGTTATACACAACCTTGTAGGTTGAAAAGCCTTCTTCGTCAACCTTAACATCATACAAGTTGGTCTTGGTGGCTGTGCCGAATACAATGTACTCGTCATAGGGAGCACCGTAGTGCACCTTGTAGTTAGTGTGAGGACCCCAGTTACCCATTATGGAATAGGGACCCTTCGGAATGCCGGGATAAATGTCATCAACATCATCCTTAGCAGGACGGCTAGCCTGCTGATATGCGTTAGCATCAGCCGCCCAAGCGAAAATAACACCTGCGTCAGCGCAGTCATCGTTTGTCTTATCAGCCTTGAATACATACTCATACTGAGTATCAGCGGTAATATCAAACATTACCTCGGAATAATAAGAACGATTCTCACCACCGGTGGGAGTCAACAAAAGAGCGGTTTCAGTTGCAGTAACCTTATACTTCTGCTCGAAGTTCTTCTGAGCAGCAACTCTTTCATAAGCCCACTGTGCTCTCATGGTGCCATTCTCGACAAGTTCTTTCCAGTTAACGCTGTACTCGGTGATGGGCTCGGTAACAGTAGCATCACCTTCGCCTTCGCCTTCGGTAGCGTATGCAGGAAGCATAGCCAAAACCGAAGCGAGCATCATCGCAACGATAACGAGAATAGAAATTAATCTTTTCATAGTTTTTTTCTCCTTTTCGAATTTATTTTGGGGGGAGGCTCCCCCTTTATATGCATATATTTTATCACTTTTATTTAAAAATGTAAATAGTTTTGAAACAAAATAAAAACTATAGAGCCAAAAATCAATATATCATACAAATTTAAACGCAGTAAATTGTTTGATTTGTACAAAGTTTATTAACAATTTTCCCCTTGTCAAAAATATAACAATTTTTAGGGTATTATTTTAGCGTAGTAAAGCGTTTTTTTACATTATTTGTAAGTTCGTTTTTCTCATTTTCGGGCAAAAAAGCCGCCTTTGCCGAGTTAAGCGCAAGCGTTAAAAGCTCGTTTTCGGTGAGCGAAAATGCATCTGCCAAAAGCTTATATTCCTCTGCGAGCGAGGTGTTGGAAACGGCAAGATTATCGGTGTTAACGGTTGCCATTATTCCCTCACTTAAAAATCTGCGTATCGGGTACTCCTCGATGCTCGCAAACACGCAAGTGTTAAGGTTACTCGTCGGGCAAAGCTCGAGAGCAATTCCCCTCTCCTTGATTTCCGCCATAAGCTCGGAGTCCTCTATTGAGCGAACGCCGTGTCCTATGCGGCGGGCTCCAAGCTCGATAGCCGAGCGCACGCTTTTTGCTCCGTCAGCCTCACCTGCGTGAAGGGTAAATGGCAATTCAAGCGAGCGAGCGTATTCGAACACGTCAACAAATCCCTCGTTTGCAAAGAGCGCCTCTGCGCCCGCAAGGTCGAGAGCGCAAACGCCCTTTCCCAAAAACTCCTTCGTTAAGGTTGCCGTTAGCATATTTTCTTCCTTATTGTCAGCGCCTCGCATACAGCAAAGAATTATCGATGCTTGAAGTCTGCTTTCCTTTGCTCCCTCGGTTACCGCCAATACGGCATCTCTTTGAGTGAGCGCTCCTCTGCAATGAAGCTGAGGCGCAAAGCGTATCTCGGCATAGATAAGTCCCGCCTCGTAAAGCTCCTCACAAAGAGTATAGGTTGCGCTCTTTAATGCATCATAGGTCTGCAAAAGCGTGAGCGGAAGCTCGAATCTTTCAAGATACCCATTCAAATCTCTGCAATCCTTTGAAACACGCAAGCGAGAGAGAAGCTCGGCGTCGTCCTTGGGAAGCTCTATTCCCTGCTTTTCTGCAAGATTGCGCGCGCTCGACAAGGAAAGCGAGCCGTCGAGGTGCAAATGTAAATCGATTAAAGCAAAATCCTTTGCGTTAAACATAATAACTCCTTTTTTCGTTTTATTTTTTCATTATATAATATATTACTTTATTTGTGATACTTGGTTCCCTTTTGTATATTAAAGGCACGATATAGCGCCTCAAGCAATATAACTCGCATCAGCTGATGCGGAAAGGTGAGCTTTGAAACCGATAAACGCATATCGGCTCTCTGCTTGACGCTATCCGAAAGACCGTAGGAGCTTCCTATAACAAGGCATATCTCGCTTTTTGACATCGATATATCTCCTAATCGCTCGGCAAGCTCCTCAGACGAGAGCTGCTTGCCCTCAACGCAAAGGGCAATGCAAAAGGCGGAGCTTGGTATCTGCTCTAAAATCTTTAGAGCCTCCTTATCAAGCGCCGCCTTTATCTCGTTTTGGCTCGGAAGCTCGGGCACCTTCTCCTCTTTAAGCTGTATCTGCTCAAATCGGCAAAAAGCGCCAAGGCGCTTTTCATATTCGGCGGCAGCCGCTCGAAGATAATCCTCCTTTAGCGTGCCGACGGTTATAAGCTTTACCTTAAGCATTCCTTTGTCCTCTCTTTAATTTTTAGGTTTCGGTATGATAAGCTCAACGGGCTCGTTTTGACTTGCCACGCAAACGCTTATATCCTCATTGTCGATAGCCTCGGCTACCGTTTTTTTCGCAACGTCGGGAAGATTGTTATCTCCGCTGAGATGCGCAAGCATTATTGCACGGGTTCCGTGCTTTACAAGCTCCTTGCAGAGCTCTGCGCAGGTCTCGTTTGAAAGATGTCCGTCGCTCGATTGTATTCTACGCTTTAAATGGTAGGGGTATGGACCCGTCATAAGCATTTCGGAATCGTGATTTGCCTCAACCACAATAGCCTCACATCCGCAAAAGCACGCCCAGACGTTATTATCGAGCTCACCAATATCGGTAGCGTAACCCACCGCGCGAGTTCCGCACTCGTCCTCAAACTCAAATCGATATCCCACGCAAGCAAGGCTGTCGTGTGAGATAACGAAGGAGCGAACCTGCACTCCGGCTATCTCCTCGCTAAACAAAAGTGGCTTTTCGCAAAGATTTTTGCGGATCGGGGAATCCTCGGGAAGCTTTTGCGCAGACTTTGAGGTCATATATATCGGTATATCGTGTTTTTGTGAAATTATTTCGAGTGCCGAAATATGATCGACGTGCTCGTGGGTTATAAATATTGCTTTGATATTTTTAATATCATCTCCAACCTCGCAAAGCGCCTTGCAAAGCGCACGCTCGGTCTTGCCCGCATCGATAATTATCGACGTATCGCCAATACGCACAAGTGCGCTATTGCCACGCGAGCCTGAATAAAGCATATATATCTTCAAATCTTTCATAACTGACTAACCTTCGTAGTGGGAAACGCCAAGGATCAAGTAAATAATCCTTTCAAAAGCGGAATAACAAACAAAACTATTGCCTCGATGATAAACGTAAACAAAAGTGAAATAATAAACACAAGAAGCCACCTTGAGCGTTCAAGCCTTCTCTCTGCGCTCTTAACGAACTCTTCCTTTTTCTCCTCACTCCACCCATCGGGTAGCATATCAACCGTTACGCCCTTGCGGGAGAATCCGCGATTATAGAATATATAAACAAGCACGAGCACGGTAAGCGCCGCCATATAGGCAAACATTACCACGGGGAAAAAGTATTTAAGCGCAGGACTTCGAGCCGATATTTCCATCGCGCAATAATAAAACACACAAAAGAAGACAGAAAATCCTATGATCGAAAAGAGATAGGTTCGTTTCTTCTTATCGAGCTTCTTTTTACCGTTTTTGGTATCATCAATTACTTTTTGCTCAACGTTGTTATTTTTCTCCACAGTTCTGCCTCCTTTCGCAAACATTGAATTGATTATTTTTATGTGATTTTATGCAATCTTAATTGCGCCCTCGGGACGAATGCGAAGCACTATGCACTTGCCCTCTCCGAAAACGCCATCCATAAGAGCTCTGAAGCCCTCAACGTGCTCCATAGGAACGTATGCCTGAATGGTTCCTGCAAATCCGCCGCCGTGAACTCTGTATGCCGCCTTCTTATCTGCAAGGAAGCCCTCTGCAAGGCAGAGCGCCAAGGAAAGTCCCTGCTCCTTGAGATTCTTGGTGGTATATACGTTCTGCAAATAGCAGAATGAGGATTTGCCCGAGGAGATAACCTCTGCAAAATAAGCATCAAGGTCATTTGCCTCAAGAGCCGCCTTTTGAGCCGCAACACGCTTATTCTCACCAAAGAAGTGAAGCGCGCGAAGAATAGCTCTGTCGCCAACGGTCTCGCGAAGCTCTGCTATCTTGCCATAGAACTCGTTTTCATCAACCTCACGAAGAACGCTCTTGCCAAAGAATGCCGCAACAGACTTCATCTCTGCGGGAACAGATGCGTAATCGTCGGTAAGGTCTGCGTGGTTTCCGCCCGTGTTTACAATGCAAAGATTGTAGCCTGCCGCAGAAATATCAAAATCTACCTTGTTAATAATGGGAGCCTTGGGGTCCTTAAAGTCGATAGCAACGATTCCGCCAACGGCGCAAGCAACCTGATCCATAAGTCCGCAGGGCTTACCGAAAAATACGTTCTCGGAATACTGCGCAAGCTTTGCTATTTCAACGTTATCAACCTTGCCGTCATTATACTCGTGGCTGAGAATGTTTCCAATCATATCCTCAAATGCCGCAGAAGAAGAAAGTCCCGAGCCCTTAAGAACATTAGACGTAGTGTAAGCGTCAAATCCGCCAACGGCATATCCGTCCTTCAAGAAACCCTGCACCATACCTGCGATGATAGACTCGGACGAGCCGAACTTGCTCTCAACGGGAGCGTTGTACTTTGCAAAGTCAACAACGTCCTCAGGGAAGCCCTCGCTCTTAACGGCGATAACGCTATCGGCACGCTTAGATGCTACCGCAATTATATCAAGGTCGATAGAAGCCGCAACAACGCAACCGTAGTTGTGGTCGGTGTGGTTACCCGAAAGCTCGCTTCTGCCCGCAACCGAGTAAAGAGCTATTTCACGGTCTGCGCCGTAGATAGCGGCAAACTCGTCGATAGCCTTGGTGTATCTTTCCTTCTGCATAGAAACCGCCGCCTCACCGTAAACGTGGGTGAGCGTAGCGTCTGCCAAGCCGTCTGCAATGTATTTTTTCATTTCAAAGGTATTCATAAGTAATTCTCCTTAAATAAAAAGATTATCATCTCATTATAACATCTAAAAGTGTTTTTTGCAATCTTTTTTTGATTTTTTTAAATTTTGTTTACACTTAAAGAAAAAGCTATTGAAAAATTTACGCTTTTATTGTATAATATCAGTACGCAAGAAATGAAACGGAGTAGATTTTAAAAATGTCTCTTTTTAAAAAATTCACCGATTTCTGCGCAGGAATAGCCGCTTTTGTAGGAGGGTTATTCCTCCTGCAGAAATATATGGCCTTCGAGCCGTTAGAGCTTGAAGAATACCTCGAATGGCTCAAATATCAAGTTAAATATACCGATACGGTGGTTACCGAAGAGATAACCGAGGCACCAAGCAAGCTAAGCCAATTCTTTACCCCCGAGCATATAAACGGATACGATTACAGAATTTTGGCTATTTTGGTTTTGTCGCTCATATTCTCGGTTCTCATTGGAAGAATATTTAAAAAGCTTCCCCACCTTTGCTTCCTCGTATCGCTCATTCCGATAGTAATAACCACGCACGCATTTACGCAAAAGCTTTTGTTTGTGCAGATAGGTCTGTTCTTTGCGGTATGCGCCCTGCACGCCGCAGGCAACGTTGCGGAATGCATATTCAAGGATAAAGAGGACGGACGGCACAGGCTTTGGATATGCGCAAAGATATCCCTCCTATTCCCCGCCGCGCTTTGCCTCTTCTGCACTAAAATTGCAGAAAAGATACCCACCGAGAATATCGACGAAAAACTCGACATCTTTGGCGAGCTCGCATTTAAAATGATAAAGCCCGAGAATATGCAAGCAATTACAAAGATAGGCTGGATGTACCTTATAATTTTTGCAATAAGCGTATTGCTTTATAACGTATATTTTATAGACACCGTACTCACAACTATCCCTCTCGGATATCTCATCTATCTGCTTCACGGAGAGTTTCTCACCTTCGAGCCCGCCGTATTTACGGTGCTTGCGGGAGTATGCTTTATGACTCATATAGCTCTCTGCACCTGTGAGAACAATCTTTCAAGAAAAGAACAGCTTCAATCAAAAAAAGAGCCCCCGCAAGGTAAAATGCAAAATCAATCTTGATAAAGCTCTATCAATGGCTAAATCATCAAAAAACAATAAACACCAATAAAAAAAGCAGTTTCAACTATGTTTTACCATAGAAAAAACTGCTTTTTATTTTTATTTTGCGTTAAATAACGTAGCCTTTTACTGTTTTAAAAATATAACTCAATAAAGTATACCTTTAAAACAAAGATCACTGCTTCTCTTTAGAAACTACTACAGCAGTTCCCACCAAAGCAAGAAGTGCTAAAGCCGAAGAAGAAGCAAGTGCTGATTTACATCCCTTTCCCGAAGCCTCAGCGGAACTCGATTCGGTCTGCGTTTCATCACCAACGGTGTTACCCGTAGCATCGCCTACAACGTCGTTTGCGTTCTCGTCGCCTACGTTCTCACCGTCTTCCTCATCCTTATCATCATCCGGAAGCTCCGTATCCAAAACAGCGTCGGGGACTATCTCCTTGTATCTTTCAAAGATCAGCGCTACAGCCGCATCGATTTCAGACTGCTTTATTTCGACCTTATCCAAAAGTTCATTTGCCTCATCAACGGCAGACATAAGCATTTCGTAAGCATCAGCATCGCACTCAGCCTCGTCAAGCTCGTATGCTTTTGCTATCCACTCATCTATCTTTGAAAAATCAGGCTCCCTAAGCTCAAGCATATCAATAGCTTCCTCGATAGATGCGCTCGCTTCGGCAATATCGAACTCGTCGAAAATTCCTTCTTCAATGATAATCTTTGCATAATCTAACGCGCTGAGAAGATCTGCGTAAGATTCACTCTCATAGTCAATCTCTAAATACGCTTTTTCAACTTGCTCTACATAAGCAACAAACGCTGTTCCGGCATCAACTACAGACGGCATATTTTGAACTGCGGCATTATTCATTCCGTAAACGGTAGCATTTCTTACCGAGGCGGTGCGCTCAAGACCGCTTGAAGTATCGGTCTCTCTGTTAAAGGCACCCATAGCAACCTTCGCATCGCTTGGAAGCGTAATGGTATTTCCGATAGCCTCATATTCATTGTTTGCCGAATCGGTAAGACCGTACAACGTAACCTGATATCCGTCGTAAACAACCTTAAGCGTTACGTATCCGTCGGAATCGAGAGCAAGAGTTAAATAGGTCTTTTCAAATCCCGTTTCACAATCGTTAGTACTATGCTTATGAAGGCCTTTTCTTATATCAATGCAGCTCTGACCCGAATGGGTAGAGTCGGATTTGTTGTTGAATCCTCCGTAAACGAAATAAGGAAGGCCGTTAGCAAACGCAAACACAGCGCCGCTGTATCCATAATCGTTATTGTTTTTAGTTTGGAATACGTACTCATACTTAGTATCATTGCTTATTTCAAATCTTTCGGTAGCAACGTATGCACGAAGCTTGCTTCCCGATATAGCGTCAAATGAAAGTAAATTTTCATTTTTTGTTACGCTATAATAAGTATCCATATCATACTTAAGCTGGTCATATCCGTATGCTTCGTAAGAAAGCTCAGACCAATTGACCTTGTAGGACACTATAGGTTTTTCCGCAGCCATGGCGGTAATCGAAAGCATCGTCAAAATCATTACGGCGGTTAAAGTCAAACAAATTATTTTTTTCATATCTTAACCTCATTATTAAAAGCAACGGTTATATCTCAATCTTCTTTTTTCTTAACGACAAAAGCAGCCGTTCCTATCAATGCGGCAATAGTAAAAGCAGAAGCACCTGCAATTGCAGATTTACAACCCCTTTCATAGGACTGTTCGGAAGAAGACTCGCTTCCCGTTTCTTCAGGAGCTATATATCCCGAAGGAACGAGCATCTGCATTCTGTCAAGAATGCGCGTCGTCGCGTAGTCTATTCTCGACTGTCTTACCGAATCCTTGGTCAAAAGCTCTCTGGCATCAGCCACAGCCTGCTCGACCATTTGATAGGAGATCTCTGTGTACTCCTTGGAATTCAAGGCGTCAAACGAAGCGATAGCGGCCTGAAGCTTAGTAAGATCCGCCTTATTCACTTCCATCATATCCAAAGCGTCTTCCAAATCCTTTTCGGCCTCGCTTACCGCGCTTGAACTGAAATTCCAGTTTTCAAACAAGCTTTCGGCAGCCTCCACCGCACGCATAAGCTGACGGTAGGTGGCACCGGTATTATCGACCTCGTTGTAATTTGTTTTTGCTTCATCAATAAGATTTAAAAGTCTGCAAGTTCCGTCATCATTAACAGAGATTATATTCTGCGCGCTGTCATTCATAGCGTAAAGTGCGCAATCGCTAAGATAAACGGTGCGGTTAGGACCGTTTGGCTCGGTTCTCGCATAAATACCTAAAGCAACCTCACTGTTATTTGGAAGAGTGATCGAAGAGCCTATAGGAGTATAAACGCCCTTTTCGCTATCGGTAAGCGCGTAAGCCGTAACCTCATAGCCTTTATAAACTATTTTATAATGTCCGAAGCCCTCGGCATCCACGTCAACCTTCAAAAAGCGGTTTTCATGTCCCGTTGAGCAATCCTTGGAGCTTGATGCGTGAAGTCCCTTGGTAAGCTTAATAGAGCTTACTCCTGTGTTCGGCGACTCTGCGGTATTATTAAACGAACCGTACATAATATAAGCAAGACCACCGCCAAAGGCAAATACTATACCTGCATATTCTCTGTCCTTATTGTTTTTAGCCTTGAAAAAGTATTCGTAATGCGTAGAGTCATTTATAGCGAATTTCTGCTGTACAAAATAGGCTCTGCCTCCGCCGCTTCCGCTATAAGTGGTAGCGCCTGTCGAGGTTATATATCTCGACGTTTTCTCGACGTCAAAATACCTCATATAGTTATCATTGGTTCTCGACTCATCGTACGTTGTAGTATAATACGAATTTGCAGACCAATCTACTCGATAACACGCGAGCTTTTCGGTTTCTTCCTGTTCCTCGGCAAAAGCGCTAAAGGAAAACACACCAAGAAAAATTGTTGCAACCATAATTAAAGACAAAATTCGTTTCATAATAATCTCCTTAAAATATTAAATGCAAGCGATTTTTTTTGAAAATGTCATATAAAAACATAAGCCAAGGATGACAACACTAATCAATTATCTCCGTCAAGAAAGATAACTATCTTGCGGTTGTTCTCGGAACCGATAGAATTAGTGGAAACTCCCTCGATATTCTGAATCTCGGAGTGAATTATTCTTCTCTCATAGGGATTCATAGGCTCGAGCATAACGCTCTTCTTATACTTAATAACTCTGTTTGCCATCTTTCTTGCAAGTCCGCGAAGAACCTCCTCGCGCTTTGCACGGTAGCCCTCAACGTCAACCGATATCTTAACGTACTCGCCCTTCTTGCCATCGATCTTCTTGTTTGCGGCAAGGTTTGCAAGGTACTGAAGCGAATCAAGAGTGTCGCCGTGATGTCCGATAAGAATAGCGGCAGACTCACCGTTGATAGAGATCTTCTTCTCGCCGTTATCACCGTCGGTCATTTCAACCTCTGCGCTAATATTCATATCGGCAATAAGCTTCTTGATAAACTCAAGAGCCTCGTACTCACCGCCCATAACGTAGCTTGCTCTTATCTTAGCATCGCAAGCGCCGATTCCGAGGAATCCCTTCTTTGCTTCCTCAAGAACGGTGTATTCTATCTTGTCCGCAGAGGGTGCGCCAAGCTCTATAGCTGCCTTTGCAACTGCTTCCTCAACGCTCTTTGCGCTAACTGTAATTTCTTTTTTCACTGTTATTACTCCGTTAAATTTTATTATTCGTCCTTATTTTCGGGCTCGGCGTCCTTTGCCTTGTCCGTATCCTCGGCCTTTTCAGCCTTCTTCGACTTTTCCTTCTTTTGAGCCTTATCGCTGTCGTCCTTCACCTTGAACACGCCAAAGCGAGTATTCTTCTTCTCTTCCTCAAGCGCCTTTTTGTCAGCCTCCTCCTGAGCGGCGAGTGCTGCCTTAAATGCGCGAGCCTTCTCTGCGGTATCCTCAAAGTCCTCGTCGTCTATATGGTGGAGCGAACGAACAACTCTGCCCGACTTCTGAACCTTAACGTGCTTATCTGCGCGAGCATTAACCTCACGCTCTGCCTCTCTGTAATCCTCCTCGGAGAATACGGGAAGGGGCATAGCCTTTGAGAGAATGAACTGCTTGAGAAGTCCAAGCAAGCACTTGAATATCCAGTAAAGTCCGAGCGCTGCGGGATAGGTAAATGCCAAGAACACACTGAACAAGGGCATAACGATGTCCATTATGTTGTTGGAGCATCCCATGGGCGCCTGACTTGCATCATTCATAGGCTGATAGCTGAACTTTCTGTTAAGCTTCATGCTAAGGAAGTATGCAACGAAGGTCAATATAGGAATAAGAATAATGAGCCAACCCGAAACGGTCTTGATAGCATCCAAATTAAGGCACTGCTGAGGTGTGAGCGAGAGGTCCAATACGCCAAATACGTTAAGGTTAGGCATATTTGCGGGGAGTCCGTTCTCCAAGCCCTCTACGTTTTTGAATGCTTCGGGATTTTGTGCGTAAAGCTCGTTTATTTTGGTGAGAAGTCCCATCGTGCTTCGGCTTGAGCTTGTTCCAACTATAGACTGGATCTGAGATATTGCATCGTCAGAGAGTCCGCAGATATACTTAAGCGGGTTGATAACAACGTTATAAAGCGCGATAAGAAGCGGGAACTGGATAAGAAGAGGCAAGCATCCGCTCATAGGATTGTAGCCTTCCTTCTGATAAAGCTCCTGAATCTCCTCATTCATTTTCATCTGTGTAGCTTTATCGTCTCTGCCCGAGTATTTCTTGCGTATAGCCTGTTCCTTGGGACGAAGACGAGCCTGCTTAATAGACTTTTTCTGCTGGCTGATACCAAACGGGAGCAATACTATCTCCACGAATATAGCAAAAATAAGAATAGCGAAAAGGTAGTTTCCGCCAACTATCTTACTGCAAAGCCAAAGTACCCAGCCAAGCGGCTTGTTGATGATATCCATAAATTGCATAATTTTTTCCCTCCTTGTTTTATGTAATTGGGAACATTCATTGTGTCAAAAAATCACTCGTCCCTTTGACCGCGCTGATATTTGGGTATCTTTTTGTGTACCTTTCCTCTTTTGCTTCTCTTTTCAGGCACGGGGTCGTAGCCCCATTTGCAAAAAGGGTTGCAGCGAAGAATTCTCCACACCGATAATCCAAATCCAACAAAAAAGCCTCGTTTCTGAAATGCCTCAACGGCATAGGCTGAACATGTAGGCGTAAACCTACATGTCGGTCTTCCTTTTAACGGAGACAAGAATTTTTGATAAAAACGGATAAGCCAAATGCAAATCTGCTTCATTTTGCTTTTTTCCTTTTAATTATAGTAAAATAAGCGCTCAATTTTCCTCATAGAGCCCTACCGTGCGGAACGCCGCCTCAAGCTCCGATGCCACCTGCGTGCTTTTTTTACTTAATATTGCGCCTCGCGCGCCGATTACTATGAGATAACCCGCCTTAAGATTCGGCTTAACTACGTCAAAGCCTGCTCGAATAAGCCTCTTTGCACGGTTACGCGCAATAGCTCCGCCAAGCTTCTTTGACACCGAAAGTCCTACTCGGTTAACGTATTTCTTTTCGGGATTTGCTCGCATAAGCTTTTCTGCGGTATAGTCCTTAAGAACGTATACCGTTATGAGCTTGCCTATATACGAGCGCCCCTTTTTGTACGCCTTATTATAAAGGTGATGTTCCTTGATAGCCAAATTCTTCATTGAAACTTCCCTTTACCTCTCATAAATCTCGTTAAACTAAAAACCCCGATGTGCACATAGGCAATTTCTTGCCATCGGTCATCGGCGGTTTTTATGTGTTGACTTTAGTCAACTGATCAATAGGTCAATCTTTTTCTGCCCTTTGCGCGTCTTCTCTTCAAAACGTTTCTGCCGTCAGCAGTAGCCATTCTCTTTCTGAAGCCGTGCTCTTTTTTTCTCTGACGCTTTTTAGGTTGATAGGTTCTGAACATTCTTTTGCACCTCCTTAAGTTTGTCTTGATTCCGGATTGTGAGATATCCGGAAACGTTCCGGAAGCGTGTTGCTTTCTTAGCCTTATTAACGCTTTTACACAATGACATCATATATTAAACCACATTTTCCCCATTTTGTCAATAGCTTTTTTCATTTTTTTATTTTTATTTAATATTTGATAAATTATGAGGGGGGGAAAACTTTCTTAAAAGAAAGCTTTTCTCCCCCGCACCCCTTCTTTCAAAGAACTAAACAAAAAACACAAAAATCACAGTGCGTTCAACTCAAACAAAAATTAAGCGTAATATGTTATCTTTATTAAATCCCAATTTGAAAGTTTTTAAAAGATGTGGGTGTGGGGGAAGGAAACTTTTTTCAAAAAGTTTCCTTCCCCCACAAAAACACACACGAAAACAGTTGCAAAAAGATATAAAATATGGTAAAATGGATATAATTACACAAGGCGGTGCTATATGGAGATCATAAAAGAGGACGCTTTTAGAAAGCAGTTAAAAACCGGACTTCAAGGAGCCTATATATTTTTTGGAGACGAGGATTATTTAAAAGGCTTCTCATTAAAAAGTGCAAGAGAGCTTATATGCTCGGACCCTTCGTTTGCCGTATTCAACGATATAAGAATAGACCCTATCGATTACTCGCCCGATGCGCTTGTAAATGCGCTAATGCCAATGCCGATGCTTGGCGAAAAAAAGATAGTAACGATAAGCGGACTTTCATTTTCATCAATAAAGGGCAACGAGCTTGATGCGCTTGTTGAAGCTATATCAACTATAAATGAATATGATTATAACGTGCTTATAATATCAATTCCCGCAGGGCATATCGACGAGGGCAGGCTCCCAAAAGCTCCTTCAAAAGCGCTAAAAGCACTCTCCGAGGTTGCAACTCCCGTGCATTTTGAGCCTATATCGGGCGCAAGACTTACGGCGTGGGTAGCAAAGCACTTTGCGCACCACGGAGCAACGGCAACACCCGCAATATGCAATATGCTCATAGAAAAATGCGGACGCTCAATGTTCTCGCTCGCCAACGAAACTGAAAAGCTCTCTTACTACGTTTTGCAAAACGGAAGAAAGGAAATAACGGCAAAGGACGTTGAAGCAGTAGCCTGCTCGGTGCTAACAACCGATGCCTATGCGCTTGCCAACGCAATACTCGACTCAAACCACGCAAAAGCAATAGACGCACTCCACGTAATGAAATTCCGCAGAATAGACCCCGTTTTGGTGCTCCCTGAGGTAACGCACGCAATCTGCGACCTCTTTATGATAAAAACACTCCAAGAAGAGGGCTGTCCGCTTGCCGAAATAGGCAAAATACTTGGGATTAAAAGTGAGTACCGAGTTAAGCTCTATGCAAATGCGGCGGCAGGAAAAAGCCGTGAAGGATTTGTGCGTGCAATACGCCTCTGCTCCGAGGCAGACCTTGCCTTGAAACGCTCCTACGGCGGATACGAGGCTATAGAAAAGCTTATCTGCTCACTTTAATAACAAAAAAGAGCAAGAATAGAAGGTTAAAAATCCTCTATTCTTGCTCTTAATTTTTTATCAATATGACCGAATCATTCAGCTTCTTCTCCAGGTTTTATCGGAGTAAAGATATATCTGACCTATTGCGTTGGATTTATCTCCGAGAATTTCCTTATCGATAGAAATTCCGTCAGCCTCCCAACCATCGGGATTTTTGAAGGTAACGCTATTAAGCGCAACGCAATCCTTAAACGCCATAACGCCTATTCTCTTAATTCCCGAGCCTATCGTTATTTTCGTCATGCTGCTGCATCCGAAAAATGAGTACTCTCCAATATATACCATGCTATCGGGAATGGTTACACTCGTTATCTTCTTGCAATTCTTAAACACGGTATCACAAATAGCCTTGGTACCCGACTTTATAGTAATAGCACCCGTAAGCGTGGTCTTTGCGGCTATGAGATAGGAATCCAAATAAAGCATATGATCTTCCCAATTTCCCGCATCCTTATAATAACCCGTGTTGATAAATGCTCTATCACCAATGTATTCTATATTTTTTCCAAGCTTGATGGTCTTCATATTATCACAGTTTGCAAATGAAATAGCACCTATTCCCTTTACACTGTCCGGAACTGTTACGCTCGTAAGACCCTTGCATCCACGGAGAGCCATTTCAGCAATAGAAACCGTGCCCGATTTAACGGTATAGCTACCCGAAATATCGGTTTTTGCAAGTATCAAATGATTACCTATATAAAGAACCTTATTCTGCCAATTGGAAGAATTATTATAATATGCGGTATTTGCAAAAGCTTCCTCACCAATGCAAAGTACACTGTCGGGAATCTTTATCGTCGAAAGATTTTTACAGTTGTAAAAAGCACGATAGGATATTTTTTCAAGAGAGCTGCCAAGGGTCGCTGAGGTCAACGCGCTACATCCGTAAAAGACACCGTTTCCGAGAACTCTGACCTTCTTACCCAAGGTAACCTTGGTTATCTTGGTACAATCCCAAAAAGCATATCCCTCTATAACCTCTACGTTATCGCCAACGGTAACACTCGTAGCAACGATGTTTTTCATCAACGCGCCATATCCGATAACGGTAACAGGGAGTCCATTATAACCGTCTATGAAGATCTCCTTATCGATACAAGAGCCTTTTCCGACGAGCGTATAACTGAGCTTATCGGGATTAAGCTCAAATTTAAGTCCCTTAGAGCTTTCCTTTACGTTAAAGGTAGGCTTTTCGGTTTTATTATCTTCATCCTCTTCGGTAACGTTATTATTCTCACCTTTTTCGGTCGTTTTATCTCCATTTTGAGTATTCGAGATATCGCCCGTTGCATCTCCTACGTTAGATTCAATATCCGAATCGGTATTTTCATCACCCGCGCTCTTACAGGATGCAAACGCAAAAACGAGCATAAGAAGCACGAGCAATAACGATACTATCCTTTTCATTTTTTACCTCCGATATATCTATATATACAAGTATAAATCAAACCATACACAATTTATTATACTACTTTTTCTCCGTCATTTCAACCTTTAAAGCTCAAAAGATTGATTTTTGGTTGATTATAGGAAAAATACCACACGGGTTTTGTTTGCTTTGCACAAACAAACGCATATCATAACAAAAGGGCTGTCCCAATAATCGGGACAGCCCATATGTTTTTTATTGATTATACATCAATTATTCTTCGTTACCGTAAAGGTTGGAGAGCTTCTGGAGTCTCTCGTACTTAGCCTTTGCGTTCTCTGCACCCTGTGCGAAGAGCTCGTTTGCCTTCTCAGGGAATGCCTGAACAAGACGAGCGTAACGAGTCTCAGACTTGATGAACTCAACGTAGTCAGCAGTGGGCTCCTTAGAGTCAATGATGAGCTTGTTGGTCTCAAGAGTAGGATTGTAACGGAACATCTGCCAGTAGCCTGCGTCAACTGCCTTCTTCATCTCGAGCTGGCAGTTCTGCATTCCGCCCTTAACACCGTGCATCTCACAAGGAGCGTATCCGATGATAAGCGAAGGTCCGTTGTATGCCTCAGCCTCGGTAAGAGCCTTGAGGAGCTGATTCATATCAGCGCCCATAGCAACCTGAGCAACGTAAACGTAGCCGTAAGACATAGCGATCTCAGCGAGATTCTTCTTGCCGATTGCCTTACCTGCAGCTGCGAACTGAGCAACCTGACCGATCTGAGAAGCCTTGGAAGCCTGTCCACCGGTGTTGGAGTAAACCTCGGTATCGAAT
>JAZLCC010000055.1:0-8058 GCA_045614065.1 Eubacteriales bacterium
CACATAAGCGTCCACGCAAGTATCTCACCAAAGGTAGCGCCAAGTCCACCCTCGCCAAAATCAAATATCTCATTAAAATGATCAAATCCAACCCAAGTAAAGAGATTAGAATAACCGTCGTGCGCCGCATCGTAGCTTGTAAATGCGATAAGCACCATAAAGATTATCGGGAGCACGGTAAACGCCATAATTCCAAGCAAAGGAAGCGCCAAAAGCGTCTTGTGGAACTGATCGTCAAGAAGCGACTGAAGGTCCTTTTTACCGCTTCTTACCTTCTTGCCCTTTGCCGTAATATCCATACAAATACGGCACTGCTTTATCTGAAGTCTCCATGTGTAGATAAACGCTACTATAAAGATAACCGTGAGAAGACCGTAAAGAAGAACCTTTACAGAATCATCTCCTGGAACCCATATGGTTTGTGTATCGCCGTACATTTCAACTTCTTCAAATTTACCCCCAACAGTTCCTACGGTTGAACCGTACTGGAACCATTGACATTTAGTGAGCCAATAAATACCGCCGCTCGGAAGAGCCATATAAGCGATAAATACTATTTCAAAGAGAAGGAACAATATTCCGCGAAGAATCTGTCCGTAATAAAAGTTACCAAATCCAAAAACAAGGAATGATGTTTTTACAGCCCAATTGCCTTTTGTAAAGGTAGTGATTATATCAAGGAATCCGTTTTTAATTCCGCTGCCGATAGATTTTATGCCATTCCAGATTTTAAGTCCGAGATCTTTAAACCACGTCGGTATTGCGCAAATAAAAAGGAGTACCTTATACCAAAAAGCTTTAAATTTATTTAGTTTTAAATATTCTAAATCATTTAGTTTTTTCATAAAATAAATTTATACTGACTCCTTTAAAGAATAAAAGGCATTATTAGCCCAAACACAAGACACCTGTTGTCCTTGTATGTAGGCTAACAATGCCTTTTGTGAAAGGGGGAGCCACAGGGCTCCCCCCTCAATAGGTTTAATTAACTGTATTCAATTAATTAAGCGGGAATAAGAGTAATGGTAGCGGTGTCGCCTGCAAGTACGAGCTGAACCTTGTACTTACCGTCAGCATCAACAACGATATTGTCGCCGCCTGCTACGCCATCCTTACCATAGTTAACGTCCCAAGAGAGACCCTGACGAACCTTGAACTCGTTTCCTGCTACCATATCAATAGCAACGGAGGTCCATGTGCCTGCGGGCTCCTCGGTCATGGTAAAGTCGGTATCCCAGTTAGTTCCACCAACGTTACCGATAACGGTCCATGCGTTCTTAGTTGCTTCATCGAGCTTCAAGGAAGCGTCGATAGCTGCATCGTAGTTATCAAGAGACTTCTGGAGATCTGCATCAGAGGTTGCTGCCTTAGCGTCTGCGCCAAGAACCTTAGCGATATCCCACCAAGCACCGCTGATCTGACCCTGAGGTACAGCGTATGCATTCTGCTTTGCAAGAGCTGCAAGAGAAATGTTGGACTGTACTGCCTCGGAAGCCTGTGCGTTCTTGTTAGAGGGACCCCACTGGAAGCTTGCGAATCTCTCGTTCTGGCACTTCTCGCCGGTAAGATACTGAGCGAGGAGAGAAAGAACTGCGCCCTTCTTAGCATCGGTCTGAGGCTTAACACCCATAAGCTTGTTACCGGAGAAAGATCCGATGTGGTAAGACTTGCCGTCTACGGTGAAGGAAGGAAGGTCGGTAGCTGCGAGGTTCTCACCGAAGTGAGCTGCTGCTGCCTCTGCGTTCCAGATACCGGTTACAACAACTGCAGCATCGGTAAAGATATCTGCGTTAGAGTCGTAAGCGGGAGACTGAGCGAGCATCTGCATACCCTTCATTGCGATCATACCGTTTGCGGAGTTGAAGGTATCATCAATGCCGATGAACTCACCGTTCTCGTTCATAGCCCAAGTAGAAGAACAACCTGTGCCGAAGAAGAAGGATGCGGTGTACCAACCGTTCTCGAGAGGGTAACGGATCTTGAGGTTGTTTGCCTCACAGTCAGCGATGATCTTCTCGAGATTCTCGGGATCGGTGATAACGCTCTTGTTGTAGTACATAAAGTAGCCGTTATCGCTGGTCATAGGATAAGCGTAAACGGTGCCTGCAACGGAAGCTGCTGCTACAGAGCCTGCGTCGTTGTTAGCCTTGATAGCTGCGGTTGCCTTATCTCCGGGCTTAGCAAGAGCTGCAGCCTGAACAAGACGAGCGAGCTGGTCCTGTGCGAAGCAGTAGATGTCAGGAGCGGTTGCAACGTCTGCAACTACCTTAGAACCTGCGTCTGCCTCGGTAACACCCTCAACGGATGCGTTAATAACAATACCGGGGTTCTCTTTCATAAAGT
The DNA here is from genome assembly GCA_045614065.1 of Eubacteriales bacterium. GTDB lineage: Bacteria > Bacillota > Clostridia > Oscillospirales > CAG-272 > HGM12713. Next base: position 2,344 of record JAZLCC010000055.1, read on the forward strand.
CAGCGATCTGAGCCTTGATCTGGTCAGCTACGCCTTCCTTTTCGGAAACCCACATGGTAATGTCGTAAGTGCCGGCAAGCTCAGCGTTTGCATTTGAACCGCCATTGTCGCCGGTGGGAGTTTCGGTCTCGCCACCATTATTATTGTTTCCACATGCTGCAAGCACGGAAACTACCATAAGAAGAGCGAGAACGAGAGCTAAAAGCTTTCTCATTTTCATATTGTTTTCCTCCTAAAAATTATTTTGCTTTAAGCATATATATTATACTATTTTTTGTTGCGTTTGTCAATAAGGTTGTGCAAACTACCATTTTTTTTAGCATTTGCTCCAAAAAATATTATTTGTTTTTATGCCAAATGACAACTGACTTTTTTTGGAAAATTATTTTAAAAGCCGAGAAGCGAAGCTTTTTGACTTCGCTCCCCGTATTTGATTTATTTTTTACTTTGCAAGCTTTATTACTACGCTTGTTTGCGGTCCTACGGTAAGACTTGTTCCATCAATTTTTGCATTGCTGACGCCTATAAAATCACCAAGCTCGAACTGTGCAAATCCTGCAAGAGCCGATGCCTTGGAAAGATCGTATGTGATCTCATCGGTTGCCGAGGTGTTATGCATAATGCAGAGTCGCTCATCGTTGTATTCAATCAAGAATCCGCCAAGAGTCTTCTCTGTTGTTACGATAGAAATATACTTTCCACGAGCTATCGCACTATACTTATGTCTTATTGCTATAAGATCACAATAATAATTGTAAAGGCTGTTTTCGTCGGCAATTTGCGACGCAACCGTTGATTTTATCTGGTTAGCCTCGGGATAATTTGCGCCCGTGGGATTGCTAACAACGTTCTCCTCGGTTCCCCAAGGCATTGCCAAGCGACGGTTAGCATCGGTGTTAGCCGAGCCGCGCGAGCCTCTGAGTCCAAGCTCCTCGCCGTAATATATAAAGGGCGAGCCGGGGGTGAGAATGTTAAGGTTTGCCGCCATTCTCATATTATTCTCGGTAACAAACGCTCCCGCTATTCTATCCATATCGTGATTTGAGAGGAAGGACATTACCATACCGTTAGGATTCTTTGCGCTCGTTCTCATCTGCCAAGAGGAAACGTAACCCGTGTAATTTGAAATATTGCTCATTCCCTTTGCGGCGGTTGCTATAGCTCCCTCCTGCTGAGAAAATGCAAATCCAAAGCAATCCATAGCGCCGTAATATTCAAGGATCTCGGTATCTCCCGACCAACATTCACCAACGCAGTAGATATCGGGCTTCAGCTTGCGAAGCTCCGCCATATACCACTCCCAAAAGCTTACGCTTGCCGCCGTGTCGCCATAGTAGATATACTTGATTGCATCAAATCTAAATCCGTCAACCCCAAGATCGAGATAATACTTTGCAATATTAAGCGTCTCTTCCTTTACCTCGGGATTATCAAAGTTAAGCTCAGGCATACTGCCCGAAAAATTACACTCGTACCAGCCGTCAATTCCCGCTATCTTCTGATAGTTTCTTCCGTTGACCTTTTCCGCAGTAGTAACTGCCGTGTAATAATCATAGTATTTGTTCGAAACGTCTCCGCTCATTCTTGCATTTTTAAAATTTTTAAACCACTCGTGCTGCTCCGAGGTATGGTTTATTGCAATATCAAGTATAAGCTTTACGTTTCTCTCATGGCAAAGCTCAATAAGCTCCTTAAGGTCTGCCTCCGTGCCAAAGCGCCAATCTATCTTGTAATAGTCAACGGCATCATACTTGTGGTAGGTAGGAGAAGAAAATATTGGAGAGAGCCATATTCCCTGAACCCCGAGGCTCTTGCCCGAATTTATATTTCCGTCGTTAAGATAGTCAAATTCGTTTATAATTCCTCTTATATCACCGATTCCGTCGCCGTTTGAATCCGAAAACGAGCCAACAAATATCTGATAAAATGTTCTGTAGTTATCGTTTATAGGGTCTACGACCACACTGTTACCGCTATCGGTATCGCTCTCGGCGCCGTTATTGTTTGCACAGCCCGAAAGACCCAATGACGTAAGCATCATTATCACCGCCAAAAATAAACTTAAAATTTTACGTGATTTTTTCATAATCTATTCCTCAAGAATCAAGATTTCCTTTTCTCACAAGAGAAAAGACCTTAAGAGATTCAAGTGCCTTTCCGTTTTTGTCAAAGAGCGCCTGATTGTCAACAGCGCAACCGCCATACCATTTTCCGCCGTCCTCGGGATCGTACTCGCCAACGTAGGAGCTTGCCCAGCCTGAGCCGTATTTCTCCCAAAGAACCGAGTTCTCGGCGTGGCTGTTACCGCCCGCCGCTATCCAAGTACCCTCCCAATAGAAAACGCCAAGGCAATTCTCTATTGACGCCGCAGTTGCTATAACGTCGCGGAGCATATTCGCCTGCCCTTGAACGCTAAAGGGATATCCCTCGGATGCGCCGAATCCGCTGCCGATAGTATTAGCGTGAAAATCGGTGTCCTCTGCCGTGTAGGCATAAGACGTTTCAGCAATTATTGCCTTTTTGCCGTATCTCTTTGTTACCTTCTCGATCTCGGTTTTAAGATTTTCAAAGGTTCCGTGCCAAAATGAATAATATGACGATGCAAAAACGTCATAATCTACGCCAAAGCGGTTAAGCTCATAGGCATAGCCTGCGTAACGGTCAAGAAGCTCGGGGTTTGAAAAATGCAATACCACAAGCGCATCGGGACAAAGCTCACGGGTAGCCCTTGAGCCTGCCGACATAAGGGGAGCTATTTTATCCCAATCCCTCTCGCCGCACATAAAGCCGTTGGTTTCGTTTCCAATTTGAACCATACCTATATCGATGCCCGCATCGATAAGCTTTTTCAAGCTCTGCTTTGTGTATTCGTAAAGCGCATCGCACTTCTCTTCGATATCCATTCCCTGCCAAGCCTTTGGCGGTGTCTGCTTTTGGGGATCCGCCCAAAAATCACTGTAATGGAAATTCACAAGCAGCTTCATACCGTTCTCGGTTGCACGCTTGCCAACCTCAACGGCGTTTTCTATATCGCAATTTCCGCCGCCGTAGCCGTTACCGTTCTTATCAAAGGGATCGTTCCAAATTCTTACTCGAATATAATTTATACCGTTCTCCGCAAGTATTTTATAAACGTCCTTTTCGTTACCTTCGTGATCGTAGAATTTTACGCCGCCCGCCTCAAGTGCGGGAACGCAGGATGCATCCATACCAAAAATAAAATCGTCAGACAAGCCCTCAACCTTTTTCACAACAAGAGTATCCGACGTTACGTTGCTTTTTATACCCTCATCCTTATCAGCGCAGGATGAAAGTGTTGCTAAAGAAATTGAACAAGCCATAATCAATGCAATTACAGATGTAAAACCTTTCATTTTATTTTTTCCTTATCAAAGGGACCGAAACATTACGTTAAAAAGCAACAAATGAGTCGGCCCCTTATTTATATTTTATTTTACGTAGATCATTGCCGAAATTCCCTCAACCGAGATGTTTCCGCTATCACGCGAGATAACCTCAGCACCTGCGCTCTGAGCGTTGGCAACGAGATTCCACTCGCCCGAGATAGTGCAAGGAAGAGTCTGCGAATGAGGATTCAAAACAACCAATGCCTCTCCGCCCTTTCCGTCGTCATAGCGAATTATCGTAACACCGCTTCCAAGAGTTTCGTAGGAAATGGTAGTGTTGATATCGCTGAATATCGAATAGGTCTTGCGCATCTCTATAAGCCCCTTATAGTAAAGCATGGTCTTATATTCACGGCTATCCTCGGAAAGCACCGACCAATCGATGTTGTTTATCTCATCGCTCGACTTGTAGCTATTCTCATCGCCGTCCTTGGTGCGGAGCATCTCCTCGCCCGCCTGCCAGAATGGCGTACCCTTGGATATCATCAATATTGCCGCGCCAAGATTGTTCATCTTGTTTCTCGAATCGTCGCTTGCGCCGGGGTTTGAAAGCAAAAGCTTATCCCAAAGAGTATTATTATCGTGGGCACTCATATAGTTTATAATCATAGCATCGTTAACCGACCATCCCTGACCGCTTCCGCTTCCGCCATTGATACTAAACATTATCTTTGAGAGATTATTGCTGTTAGCCGCACCGTTGATATAACCCTTGCCCGTCTTTTCAAATACGCTTCCCTTAGTTGCATCACGCATAACGTCGTTGAATACCGCCACAGAGCCTATAGCATCACCCGTAGGCTTTATCTTATTGATATTGCCCTGATTTGCCTGCGCGCTTCCGTCAATGGTGAAGCCCATAGTCCAACCCTCGCCGTAGATTATAGCATTAGGATTGATAGTGTGAACCGCACTCTCAATCTTTTGCATAGTCTCAACGTCGTGAAGACCCATAAGGTCAAAGCGCAAGCCGTCAAGATTGTATTCCTCTACCCAATAGGAAGTAGAATCAACCATAAACTTGCTAAACATATATCTTTCGGACGCCGTATCGTTTCCGCATCCGCTTGCCGAGGAGTTTGCGCCCGACGCAGTGTATCTGTAATAATAGTACGGAACTATGCGGTTAAAGGAGCTGTTTGCATCATAGGTGTGATTGTAAACAACGTCCATAATAACTCCGATTCCCGCATCGTGAAGAGCGGCAACCATCTGCTTATACTCATTAATTCTAACCGCTCCGTCATAGGGATTGGTAGAGTAGCTACCCTCGGGAACGTTATAGTTCTTCGGATCATAGCCCCAGTTAAACGCAGAATCGGGATTTGCCTCGTCAACCGTTGCGTAATCGTAAACGGGAAGCAAATGAACGTGAGTTATGCCAAGATTCTTAAGGTAATCTATACCTACCGAAACGCCGTGCTCATTCTTAAGACCCGTCTCGGTAAATGCAAGATATTTGCCCTTATACTGCGAGGACGCTATCTTATTAGAGAAGTCTCTAACGTGTACCTCCCAGATTATTGCCTCGGAATAGCTATTTATATTGTTCTCAACCTTGGAATTATCAAATCCCTCGGGGTCGGTCAAGGAAAGATTGACGACCATAGAGCGGTTACCGTTAAGACCCGCAGATTTTGCATAAGGATCGGTTGCCTCCTGCGTACCTACCGCAGTAGTTACCGTGTAGGTATAATAGGTGCCGTGTCCGCACGCCTCGGTGTGCGACCATACGCCCTTTTCGCCTCTTTCCATATCAACGGTCTTGTATGCGTCAACGTCGTTACCCTTTGTGAAAAGATTGAGGACCACCTTTGAAGCAGTGGGCGCCCAAACCTTAAAGGTCGTTTTGGAGCCGTTGATAACCGAACCGAGATCGTCTCCGTCATAGTGGTAATTATCGGCAAAATATTTACTGTCGAATATCTCCATAGGAATAACGGTCTTTTTGCCAAAGCCAACTATCTCAAGCGTATAATTCTTTGAAAGGTCAAAGCTTTCCGCAATCTCAATAGTTCCTGTTCCCATTTCTCTGCCAAGGCTTGAAACGCTGTTTATCTTGACCTCGCGGTCTCCCTCAAACACCTTTACGCCATCCAAGCTCTTGATAGTCATTTTAGGTGCGATGCTATAGTAAAGAGTGTTTTCACTCTTCATGCTCGCAATCGAAAATCTCTTTATCATTTCGAGAGTTTTTCCTCCATCATCACTCTTAAACTGATCCTCAACGCCACTCTTCAAATAGATAACTGTTTCTCTGCCCGTGAGAGTAACGTAGCGGTCAGCATCAAAATCCTTAGTGGCGCTT